>JANYKY010000247.1 GCA_025357975.1 Gemmatimonadaceae bacterium | reverse complement strand
TTTCGGTCAAAGCGCTCGTATATGCTGCGAACGAAGGCTAAATCCTCAGGTGTATCGATCGTCCAGCGCCAATCAGCGCGATCGACGTCGCTTACCACGCTCAACAACGTGAAAAGCTCAGGAGTCTGATACATGTACGCGGTGACATGGGTGCGATGGTATGGCTTCTTCGCCCACCGCGCCGACCGCTCGAGAGCTTCTCGCGTAAACACTTCGGTATCGAGACCACGCGGAAAGCTCTGTGGGATCTTGTTGCTCGCATAGTCCACCGTTGGATCTGCCGCTTCGAATTGCGCGACAATGTCGTCGCTGACAGCCGGGTCGATCAGTGGACAATCTGCGGTTATCCGAACGCATTGCTCGGCGCCGAGCGCCTGGGCTGCTCCCCGGAATCGGTCGAGGACGTCGTGCTCGCTGCCCCGGAAACACGTTACTCCGAGACGCCTGCATTCATCCTCGACCGCATCATCAGATTCAAGCGCGGATGTCGCAACAACCACGTCCTTGAT
The DNA here is from genome assembly GCA_025357975.1 of Gemmatimonadaceae bacterium. GTDB lineage: Bacteria > Gemmatimonadota > Gemmatimonadetes > Gemmatimonadales > Gemmatimonadaceae > UBA4720. The sequence continues at coordinate 2,974 of JANYKY010000247.1, read as the reverse complement.
GCGAGTCATCCGGGACGTTCTCTCCACTACTCGACCGAGAACCGTCTTGCCGCAAAGGTCGAGAAGGACCTTTCCTGGAAGGCGCGTTGACCCCGTTCGTGCCTGGATTATGGCCACTGTCCTCATCGCGCGACGACTCGCTCCACAGCTTGAACTAACTCGGGGAAGTTGTTGTTCCAATTGGCTTTATCTCTGGCCATCTCGATATTGGTTGAGCTCATTTGCGAATCTCTCTGTCGGTTGTCTACGACGGATTCCATAGCGGCAGCGAGACTGCGCGCATCTCCGGCCACAGCAAGCGACCCGTTCACTCCCGGCTTCACCCATTCGAGATTCCCGAAGCTTTCGGACACCACGACTGGCAAGCCTGAAGCCATCGCCTCAAGCATTGAAATGGACGTGCCATCGCTCAATGCGGAGCTGACATATGCATCCGCAAGCCTGAACCAGTCAGGCAGCTCAGGCTGTCCGATCCTGCCGGGAGCATGAACTGCGTCCCCAATTCCGAGCGCGCGGATCGCCTCATTGATTTGCGCAGCCATCGATCCGTCGCCAAGCAGAACAAGCCTTACGCCAGGCCTCTTCCTATACAATAGTAGGAAGGCCTCGAGCAGGACGTCGATTGCATAGACCGGCTCCCAGCTTCGCGTCGATATGAAGATCTCCGAATCCTGCCATCCCAGCCGGTTGCGCAGATCGAGCGCAGACGGGCCCGGATGAAATCGATCGAGGTCGATTCCCCATGGGAAGGTCACGATGCGATCGTCGGGAAGTCCGCCGTGCTCCTTGACCGCATTTCGAACCGCTAGGCAGTCTCCGAACACGAGGGCCGACGCTTCGAGCGCCCGCCGGGTGGCATGTCTGCAAAGATCGCTTTGATCCGCCTCGACCAACATGTCGGTGCCCCACGACACAGTCACGAGCGGATCTGCTCCGGCCAACGCGGCAATCAGTGCCCCGCCCTGCACCGGGCCAGCAATTACCGCATCCGGCTTGAGAGCATTGATGGCGCTTTTCATCTGCCGAATGCGCGTCGTCCACTCCCGCCGCGACGACGGCATCGAATCCTCGGCCCAGTCGAGGGTCTTCACACCTTCCGGCAACGACCGCATCTCCAGCCGTTCGCGTGTGAGCGGCAGATAGGTCGGGGTCCAGCCAGCGCCGACAAACGATGCGAGAAAACGCCGGTCGTGAGTCGAATATCCGCGGGATACGTAGAGAACGTTCAGCCGACGTCCGTCCACTTCGGATACTCGCCTTTGGGAATGTCCCGAGTGATTTTACGGCCGATAACCCGATCGATCTCAAACGGAAAGATCGCGTCGCGCGGAGCGGGCCTCAGCGCTTCGAGGTCAGACTCGGAGATGGTCTGCCCTGCCTTCAGGTCGCGAGCAGCGCGAAGACTACGGCGCTGAATCACCACGGTGTCGCGCTCGTTCGGCTCGACGATTTTGTTTCCATCACCCATCGCATACTCAAGCTCGCGCGATCGATCAACCATCTCGCGCCAAGCCTCAGGATCGAGCGAGAATGGATGATCAGGGCCCTCGCGCTTCCTGTCGTCCGTGAAATGCTTCTCGATCGCACGGGCGCCGAGTGAGATGGCGCCGAGGACAGCGGCGTGGCCGGGTGTGTGATCTGAAAGGCCGAGCACGAAATCGGGATACATCGAGGCAAAAGTGCGAAGGACGTTCAATTTCACGAAGCGGAAATTCTCGAGCGACCCCGTGTAATTAGTGTTGCACTGCATGAGCAGCAGGTTGCGATTGATTGCCACAATCGCTTCGACTGCGCGCTGCACGTCGCCGATGTCGGACGCACCAGTCGCGAGCAACACTGGTTTTCCTTTGCGCGCAATGTGTTCGAGCATCGCCGTCCAGGTGATATCACCAGACCCGATCTTGAATGCCGGCACGTGCGCGTCGAGCATGTCTACCGCTTCCATGTCGTACGGCGAGGAGAAGAAGTGTATCCCCGCATCGTCGCAGGCTTTTTCAAGCGATTCTGTCCAGTCCCAAGGCACCGATGCTGACTGATAAACCTCGAAGACGGACTTTTTCCATTTGCTTTGATGCGAGAGCTGCGGTCCAGAGTCGAAGCCTTCCCGGCTGACGATGTGCTCGGCCCTGAAGTGCTGAAACTTGGCCGCATCGGCACCGGCTTTCGCCGCGAGATGAATCAGCTCTACCGCGCGATCGAGGCTCCCGTCGTGGTTGGCGGCGATGTCAGCGATGAAATAAGTCGGGTTGTTGTCGCCGATTTTTCGGCCGGAAATGTCGATCGTTGGCAAGTTCTGGATCGCTATGGTAATGGAAACCTGGCTGCGTTTAGCCAGGCACAAACAAAATCAACTAATTGGTCCGCGGATTAGGGCGGATTCGGAGCGGATTACGGCGGATTGGCTGCATGGGATATGACTGGCATTCGCATCCGATAGTACAATTTTCTTCTTTTTTGTTAAACAACAGAAGCAGAGTAACCTCGCGTTGTTGGAGCCGGTATCGCAACAAAGCGACTGATCCGCGCCAGTCCGCCCAAGTGCGCACCAAGTCCGCGGCACAATTAGTTGATTTTGCTTTTCCCAAAAAAAAGAAGATTCCGACTTGAGGTTAGCAGAAGCCACTCATATGCGATGCGACCAATCCGCGCAATTCCGTCCGGAATCCGCCCCAATCCGTGGACCAATCAGTTGACTTTGCTTCTCCCACCAAACGAGACATTACGCGCCCGCCGAGCCTTTGCAAAGGCGCCAATCGCATCCTGCACCGTTGGAAGCTTTCGGCGGAGATCCCCCGCTGCCCTAGACGAATCCAGCGAAATCCTCAGCGGTCGCGGAGCGCCGAGCCCTGCCTCTCCAACACCCGCTTCATCGATGAGCGATGCATCCAACCCAAGTGCCCCGGCGATACCGCGAGCGAGATCGAACTTCGTTATCTCGTCAGATGCGCCGAGGTGATAGAGCCCCGTAAGGCGG
>JANYKY010000438.1 GCA_025357975.1 Gemmatimonadaceae bacterium | reverse complement strand
GATCGAAACTGGCTGCGACTCGAGGCAATAAAGGGCTATACGACCTTTTCCCCTTCTGCTGGAATCATTTTTACCGCTGGGTTCGTACGGTAAGCCTGCGTAGGCGCTTGAGGATTTCGTAATTTGTAATTGGCGCGACGGCTCAACGCCCACCAACTTGAGGACTCGCGATGACACAACAATCACCAGCCGTCGATAACACTCCAGCCGTTGCCCCGCAGGCTACGGTAAACGGTGTTCCGCTCTCCAGCCCGCAGGCTGTTTATCAGGCATTCAAGGCCCAGCGCCGCGAGCTCGGTCGTCAAATGGATGAGATCGAGAGTACCCGTCGGGAACTCTCCACGCAGCTGCAACAGCCCGTGTTGACCGGCGCTGATCGCAAGGGCCTCGAAGCACGTATTGGCAATGTGGACGCTAACATTTCCGCCTTACAAAAGCAGATGGCGGATGCAGACGCCCAGGTCGCCAAGTCGGCAGGAGTGCCTGGTGCAGCAATCGAGCCTCCCGAACCCCCACGCACAGGACCCCCCGATGAAGCATGGGTCCTGGGTGGAATGTTCATCGTTATCGTGTGTCTGCCCATTTCGATCGCGTTTGCGCGGCGAATCTGGAAACGCGGCGGAGAGGCAGTCGCCGCGCTGCCGAAGGAGATTGCAGATAGGCTCGGGCGTGTCGAACAAACCGTCGAAGCCACTGCGATCGAAGTCGAGCGAATCGGAGAGGGGCAGCGTTTCATGACGAAAGTTCTTACCGAAAACTCATCACCGGCGCTGCAGCTGGGCGTGGGACGCCACGCTGTCGCTGAGTCGGCCGCAACACTGGACCAGCGCCGCTAGTCAACAGTCCGTGAGTTGCCTAACGACGCGGCAAATCGTTGGATAGGCATGATTAAGCTCTACAGTTTTGTCGGCGCAACCGTCGGGAGTTACGCCGGTTGGTACCTCGGCGCCCCCGTCGGATTCATGACCGCATTTTCTCTGTCGATGGTAGGGACGGGTTTCGGCATTTATGCCGGACGCCGGGTTGCGCAATATTACGGCGCCTAGGCTCGGCCTAGTCGACCATTATTTCTCCGTCGACCGCTTGTCCGCGCTTGAGGAAAAAGACGAGCGGGAGAGCGAATACGAACAGCAGCGACACCAGCACAAAAACGCTGTTGTACGACAACACCGCCGCCTGTCGCGTGACCGTGGCATCGAGAAGCTTGAGCGCTTGCTCTCGTGCGATTGTGATATCTCCGCCGGATCTCGCCATCATCGCACTCGTCGCGCGCGATAACCACGCGACCGCCGCCGGATTCGCCTGCCCAGCCTGCTCCGCGAGAATTGCATGGTTGCGCGTCACGCCGGAGGTAAGGCGCGTTGCCGCGATTGCAATTCCAATACTGCCGAATACCTGGCGGGAAACATTGTACAATCCAGTCGCCGCCGTGACTTCTGGTTTTGCGATTGTCGAGAGCGCAGCCGTGCTGAGCGCCACGAAGATGAGACTGAAGCCCACACCCTGCATCACCTGCGGCCACAGAATGTCATACGCTCCGATGTCACTGCTGAGATGAGAGAGCATCCAGAAGGACACGCCCGTAATGACAAGCCCCGATCCAACAAGCAGCCGCGGTCCGAGCCGGTTGTAAAATCGTCCCCCGATTGGCATGATGACCGCCATCGCAAGGCTGCGCGGCATCATCGCCAGTCCCGACTTAAGAGCCGTATAGCCGAGCAGGTTTTGAAGGAACAATGGCAGCAGGAAAAGACTACCGTTTAACGCCATTCCCAGCACGCCGCCCAGCGCAGTCGCTGAGCTGAAAGCGACGTTGCGAAGAATCCGTAGATCGACCGCGGGGCGCTTTACCTTCAGCTCTCGCCAAATGAAGAATGCGAGGCCCGCAAGCGCAGTGACCGCCAGGCGCATGATATAACCGGATTGGAACCAGTCGTTCTTCGCACCTTCTTCAAGCATCAGCTGGAGAGCTCCAAGGCCAAGCACCATCAAACCCAGGCCGAGCCAGTCGATCTCTCCCTTTCGCCTCACGAGATACACCGGATCTTCTACAAACCTGCTGACGAGAATCAGGTTGATGATTCCGATCGGCACATTAATGAAGAAAATCCAGGGCCACGAATACTGGTCAGTGAGCCATCCGCCGAGTGTTGGGCCGAACGCCGGTGCAAGCACGACACCGAGCCCAAAAATTCCCATCGCCGTTCCCTGTTCTTCCGGCGGGAAAGTCTCGCGCAAAATCGCCTGCGAAACGGTGAGAAGAACGCCGCCGCCGATTCCCTGCAGCGCGCGGAAGAGGACCATCACCGTGAGCGAGCGCGCGAGTCCGCAAGCCATTGACGCAAGCGTGAATAGAATGACGCTCGCGAGATAGAAATTCTTTCGTCCAAACCGCTCGCTCAACAACGCGACGAGCGGCATGATGATCACGTTCGCGAGAATGTACCCGGTGACTACCCAGGTGATCTGCTCGATTGTCGCGCCGAGCGTTCCACTCATGCTCGGCAGCGCGACGTTGACGATACTCGAATCCAGCACGGCCATGATCGTCCCCGTCATCACGGATCCGGCGATCAGCCACTTGTGTACCGGCAGCCCTGCTTCGGTCTCCATCACGGCGTTGTTCAGCCTGTCTGAACGTGAGCGGCCACCGACATACCCGGGCGCAGCGGACGTGCGGCACCGCAATCCTTGACGATGGCGATTTTAACAGGTATGCGCTGAACTACTTTCGTGAAGTTTCCAGTGGCATTCTCGGGAGGGAGCAACGAGAACTTGGATCCAGTCGCACCACTGATGCTCTGAATTTTTCCGCTGGCTGTGCAACCCGAATACGCATCAACGTCGATGTCCACGGGCTGTCCAACCTTCATCCGCGAGAGCTGCGTTTCCTTGAAGTTGGCGGTGACAAATGCTCCGGTGTCCGCGACAATCGACATCACCTGCTGAGCGGGCTGAAGGAGCTGGCCGACTTCGACTGTCTTGCGTGACACAGTCCCGCTCGCAGGCGCGATGAGACGCGTAAACGAAAGTTGAAGCGCAGCGTTTTCCTTCATCGCGTTCGCAGCCGAAAGGCGTGCATCGGCGAGACGTGTTCCCGCCTCGGCGCCCGAAACCGTCCCCCCCGCAGCTGCAGCCTGTCGCTCGGCGGCTGAGACGCCTGCATCGGCGACTGCCGCAGCTGCCCTGGCTGCATCGAGCTGCTGCAACGATATGATCTGCTTTGAGGCAAGCTCCTGCATTCTGCGCAAGTCCGAATGAGCGCGCGCGGCGTTTGCACGCGCCAGCGAAACCTGCGCTTCAAGCGCGCCGCGTTGCCCGGCTGCTGTCTGCACCATCGCCTCCGCCTGCCCATTGCCGCCTGCTGTCGCGCGGGCCGCCGACTGGTCTGCATCGGCCTGCAACAGTCGCACAGCCAGCTCCGCCGTATCCAGTTGAACGAGAATCTGACCTTCGCTCACATGGTCGTTTTCGGTTGCGGTGGTTTTCTGCACATATCCACCGACCTTCGCGACAACCGGGACAATGTGACCGTCGATCGCCGCATCGTCGGTCGACTCGTGACCACGCGAGTACATGTACTTCTGCACTCCCCACCCGATAGCGAGGAGAAGGACAAGACCGCCGATGCCGAAACTGATCTTGCTTCGGATGCCGCTCGAAGTGGGTTGTGCGGGCTCAACGGGCTGGATGTGTGGCCTGTCGGTCTTTTCACGTTCTGCTGTAGTTGCCATGTTTTTGTTCTGAATTGAGTTACGAAATTTTGACGCAGACATTTTACGGAAGCTCTGTTGCTATGCCTTCGGCTCTTGCCAAGTCCACCCTGGCAGACTGGTACGCGGCCAGAGCATCGATCTCCAGATCGCGGGCGCCGTTGAGTGAGAGAGATGCAGCCACTACATCGCCGTTGCCTGCAACCCCGGCGCGGAACCGGTCCTGAGCCTGCGAATATTCAAGTTGTGCAAGGGCGAGCCGCTCCCGTGCAGACACAACCTGGTCACGTGCGGTCGCGATGTTCAGAATCGCCGACCTCACTTCGACTGCAACCTGTCGCTCCAGCTCCTTGCGCCTCAGCTCGAGACCCGCGTTGACCGCGCCTTGCTCAGATAGCTGGCCACCCCGGCGGAACCCGTCGAAAACCGGGACCGAGAGCTCTACTCCCCAGGTGTATGTGTTGAGAAAATGCTGCGCGTTCTTGCCGATCTCTCCGTCATCGCCAAACAATCCGAGTCTCGGAAGCCGTTCGGCGCGAATCGCGCGGGCGCCCTGCCGACCCGCCTCCAGTTCGCGCGCCGCCGCCGCAATGTCCGCCCGCTTCGTCATTGCAAGCGCAACCGCCGAAGCCTCGTTTGGAATGTCCTTGCCTAGATCCATTCTCTGAAGCGGCGTTGCGATTGCAATGTTCGCTTCGAGTGGTGCCCCGATTTCGCGAATGAGCTCGAGCCGCGACCGCAGCTGCTCGCCGCGAGCGGCAATCAGCTGCGCGTGAATCCCGGATAACTGCGACTGTGCCCGCGTTACGTCGAGCCCGACTCCGACGCCAGCGTGAAGCTGGTCGCGGGCGATCGACAGCAGCGTGTCCGCGAGCACTGAATCGGCGGCACGGGCCCCGACGAGCGCATCCGCTCGAGCAACGCGGAGATAGGCCGTAGCGGCAGCAGCGGCAGCTTGATCACCGGCTGCGCGCGCTTGAGCCT
>JANYKY010000432.1 GCA_025357975.1 Gemmatimonadaceae bacterium | reverse complement strand
CATTTTCGTTCGATGATCTATGGAACGCGCCGAAGCGAACGACGACCTGGGACGGCGTGAGGAATTTTCAGGCGCGCAACATGTTGCGGGACCAGATGAAGGAAGGCGACCAGGTTTTCATCTACCATTCGAGCACTGTTCCGACTGGTATTGCAGGCATCGCGGAGGTTGCGACATCCGGCTACCCGGATCCCACGGCGTTTGATGCGAAGGATTCTCACTACGATGCGAAGAGTAAGAGCGAATCGCCGACTTGGTACGTGGTGGATGTGAAGGCGGTGAAAAAATTTCCGGAGATTGTCACTCTCGAAAAGCTCAGGACGATTTCAGGCCTCGAAAAGATGGTTCTTCTTAAAAAGGGAAGCCGGCTGTCCGTGCAGCCGGTTCGCCCGGAAGAATGGGAGATCATCACTACTCTCATCACTAGTCTAAAGTAGCGACGATTGCCATTCGTTTGACGCCTGGCTAATCGTGCGAGCGGTTGCCGACGTGGCTGATGGTAATCGATGGGACAATGATGATGCTTCCCTTGCGGATTTTGAGAGCGGAGTGATCGTGAAAAACTCCAATCTCTGGCGATAGCACGAAGTCCTGGCCCCCAATGCGAAGACCGAAGAAGCCTCCGATGGTCGGCGAGTCTTTCACGGCGCCCTGGCTGATCGGCACCACCTCCATCGCGCGAATACCACCATAGGGAGTGAACTGTTTTTCTTCGCCTGAGGCGAGCAGGCTCAGCTCAAAATGCGCGTGATCGCCAAAATTCACGAAGCCGGCACCTCCCAGAACCGCGACGGCTACTCCAGGGTCGGCAGTCGCTCCGTTCAGGCGGCGCTTGTAGTTGATGATGGCGCCGCTGTACGAGGGAATTCGCAAGCCGATATCCGAGCGCTCATCGAGCCCGTAGCGCACCTCGGCGTCTACTCCCGCGCGCGGCAGTGAGCGCGTGCTGTCAAAACCTGTAAACGAGCTCGGGACCGAGTAGAACGACATCGACCGCATGCTTTCGCCGGCAGGGACGGGGCGCGCGGTGCTCCCGACGGTAAATGGAATGCAGCCTGTCAAAAGAAGAACGGGAATGGCCCGGACGGCGGAGGAACGCAAGGAAATCAACATGAATGAGCTCCGGATTTTCGTGAGGCAGCAAGTTGTCCTCTTCCGGATCGCCCGCGAATACGTCACGATACGTAGATGACTTCTGGCCCGGTTGAAATCGGCTAAATTAGAGTGATAACAGGAGAAAGAATGGCAACGACAGGCAGTGAAGCGGTTGCGCCGGAAGGCACCATCGAAGTCAAGGATTCTCGCACCGGCAAGACGTACAATCTTCCGATAAATGACGGCGCGATTCGCGCCAATGATCTCAAGCAGATCAAGACCCCCGACGCAGACGATCCCGGCCTGCTGAGCTACGATCCGGCATTCCTGAACACAGCTGCATGCCGGAGCGCGATCACCTTCATCGACGGCGACAAGGGAATCCTGCGTTACCGCGGTTACCCGATCGAGCAGCTTGCCGACAAATCGACTTTTCTTGAAGTCGCATGGTTGTTGCGCCATGGCGAGCTCCCGAATCAGTCGGAGTACGACTCATTTGTGCACGACATCACGTACCACACGTACGTGCACGAGAACATGCGGAAGTTCCTGGAAGGTTTCCGCTACGATGCCCATCCGATGGCGATGCTCAACAGCGCCGTCGCGGGACTGGCCTCGTTCTATCCGTCGGCACGCAATATCATGGATCCGGTCGAGCGCAACATCTCGATGATCAGGTTGCTCGCCAAAGTCCCGACTATCGCGGCTTACTGTTACCGGCATCTGAAGGGTTTGCCGTTTGTCTACCCCGACAACGATCTGTCTTACGTCGACAATTTTCTGTCGATGGTCGCCCGCATGACGGAGCCGAAGTATCAGGCAAATCCCATCTTCTCCAAGGCACTCGAAATTCTCTTTATCCTGCACGCTGATCACGAGCAGAATTGCTCGACGAGTGCAGTACGTGCAGTCGGCTCATCGCATGTAGATCCTTTCTCAGCAATGTCGGCGGGAATTGCGGCGCTGTTCGGCCCTCTCCATGGTGGCGCAAACGAACAGGTTCTTCGCATGGTCGAGGAGATCGGACACGTGAACAACGTTCCGAAGTTCATCGAGGAGGTCAAGGCCGGTAAGGGCAAGCTCATGGGCTTTGGCCACCGCGTTTACAAGAGCTATGATCCACGCGCGAAAATCGTCAAGGCTCTCGCCGACGAAGTATTCAAGGTTGTCGGTGTCGACAAGGATCTGGAAATCGCGCTGGAGCTTGAGCGTATCGCGCTGTCTGACGACTACTTCAAGTCGCGGAAGCTCTATCCAAACGTGGATTTCTACACGGGCCTGATCTACCGCTCCATGGCGTTTCCAACTGACTTCTTCACTGTTCTGTTCGCGATTGCGAGAACGGCTGGATGGCTGGCGCAGTGGGAGGAGATGCTTCTCGACAAGGAGCAGAAGATTGCCCGTCCACGCCAGATTTACACGGGTTCGACGACTCGCGATTACGTGCCTGTTGGCAGCCGTAAGAGCGAAAAGAAA
>JANYKY010000396.1 GCA_025357975.1 Gemmatimonadaceae bacterium | reverse complement strand
GTCAAGAACTCGCTTGGTGATCTTTCTGGACGTAGGCCTGTCCTCCAGTATTGGCCACTTGGTACCCACCGGGTACCCACCAACAAGGAATCTATAGGAATTTCCAGGAATCGAAAGGGCTTCATTCTCCGGGGAAAAGCGCGATAAATAGGAACTTCTAGGACCCTCCAGATAATGCTGACAATCTGAATGGGGTTCAGGGGGTCGCAGGTTCAAATCCTGTCGTCCCGATTTTTAAAGAAATGGCTCAGTAGCGTCTTACGCTGCTGGGCCATTTGTTAATAGGCCCTTCCGCCAGCAACCGCATGAAATACGATGCATATATTGATCGCTATTGTCGGTAGGGTTAAATATATGTAACATTAATGCATGCCACGCTCAGCCTCACCCTTCCCGATCGCCGTCCGCAAGGCTCTCAAGCAGCTTGGGAAGGATATTCAGCACGCCCGCCGCCGACGGCGTTTAACAACCGCAATAGTCGCAGAACGGGCTCAAATCGCGCGTCCGACTCTCTGGAGGGCCGAACGAGGAGATGGCTCTGTGAGCCTCGGCACCTATGCGACCATTCTCTGGGTGCTCGGATTGAGTGACCGTATCGCTCAACTGGCGGCTCCGGGAACAGATGTCGTAGGACTTGCTCTGGCTGACGAACAACTTCCGAAACGCATCTCAACCCGCCGGCGAGCCTTCAGTAAACAGGCCAGGCTTCCTCAAAAGAAAGTTGCCAAAGGAGACCAGACTCCTTGAGCGAGCCTGCCGCATACGTCCATATCGATTTGAACGGCCAAACTCGTGATGTTGGTCGACTCTGGGCGCACCGCGACCGAGGCTTTGAACGAGCTTCTTTCGAATTCGATCAAGGATGGCTCGAAGATCCGTTGCATCATTTGCTTGGTCCGGCCCTTCCTCCCTCAGCTGGTGCGTTTCATACTGCCCAGGGCCGAGCGCTGTTTGGCGCCCTCGGTGATTCAGCCCCCGACCGCTGGGGGCGCAAGCTCATGACCCGCAACGAAGCACGGCGTGCTCGACTCGCCGGGACAACACCCAGGGCACCTCGCGAAATAGACTTCCTGCTCGGTGTCACGGATGCCGGCCGTCAGGGCGCCTTACGGTTCAGCCGAACCCAAGGGGGGCCGTTCGTTGCGACAGGTCACGGGGCCGATGTGCCGCCACTTGTAGAGCTAACAGCTCTTTTGGATGCTGCCAACGCCCTTGCCCACGACCCAGATTCGCTGGAAGCTGACAACGCAATTTTGCTGCTGCTGGCACCAGGATCCTCGCTCGGCGGGGCTCGCCCAAAAGCCTCCGTGCGTGACCATGATGGGCAGCTTTCGATCGCGAAATTTCCGGAAAGCTCGGACACGATGGATGTCATACGTTGGGAGCGAGTGATGCTCCTTTTGGCCCAGCGGGCTGGCATCGACGTTTGTCGCTCACGGTTGGAAGACGTTTCCGGAACGCCAGTTCTCCTGGTCCGCAGATTCGATCGACGAGGGCAAGAGCGCGTTCCATTTCTTTCAGCGATGAGTTTACTGGACGCGGCGGATGGCGAGCGGGGAAGCTACGTCGAGATATTCGATGCCCTGCGCCGGATCGCGAGTCGAGTGACCGTTGACGCCAGGGAACTCTGGCGGCGGATGGCGTTCAATATTCTCGCATCAAATTTCGACGATCACCTGCGGAACCACGGCGTTCTTTACGACGGAGCAGGATGGACGTTTTCGCCCGCCTATGATTTGAACCCGGTGCCAGCTGAAATGAAACCACGGTTTCTTACGACCGCGATAAATATCGATGGGGATACCACGGCATCTCTTGAGCTCGCTGTTGAAGCTGCTTCAGAATTTTTTCTCACAACCGATGCAGCCCGGCAACTCGCCTCGGAAATTGCCGGCGTGACTGCAACATGGAGGTCAGTAGCCACCGAAGTCGGGCTTGGCAGCAATGAGATAAATCAAATGGCGACCGCCTTCGAACATGAAGAGCTCGAACGGGCAAAACGGTGGTAGAGACCCCGTAGTTGGATTTACCGGTTCTACTTCGGGTCTCACGAATAAAGCCATGCGTTGCTCCAATGTTATCCGGAAGTCAGCCATCGGCGGTAGTATAGTCGCATGCCTCACCCCGGCTACTCCTTGTAATGCGCATTCTCGTAGCAGAAGATGACGCGCGCCTCGCAGACGTCATCGCACGAGGACTGCGAAAGCAATCCTACGCGGTCGACGTTATCGGCGACGGCGCGAAGGCAATCATCGAGGCCGCAGTAGTTGCCTACGACGCGATCGTACTCGATGTTATGCTCCCGTCCCGCACGGGGCTCGATGTTGCTCGCACATTGCGACGCCGAGGCAACAGCGTTCCGATCCTGATGCTGACGGCCCGCGACGCTGTTGCGGACAGAGTCGCGGGACTCGACTCCGGCGCAGATGACTATCTAGTGAAGCCATTTGCATTCGAGGAGCTGCTCGCACGATTGCGCGCACTGCTGCGTCGAGGAGAAGCGTTCAAACCGGCGACGATCACTGTGGGCGACCTGGACGTCGACACTCAGCGGATGACGGCATCACGCGCTGGAAAACCGATCGACCTCACGAGCAAGGAATACGCACTTCTCGAGCACTTCGCGCGCAATGTCGGCCGCACGATCTCACGTGAAGAAATCACCACCCACGTCTGGGATGGCAATCATGATCCGGCCAGCAATGCGCTTGAAATTCTGATCACGCGACTGCGGCGCAAGATCGACGACGGCCGTCCGCATTCACTGATTCAAACGCGGCGCGGGCTCGGCTACACGCTGAATCCTTCCGACGATTCCGGCGAGGACCTTTCGACTTATCAGGCGGAAGAATAGGTGGCCTCGATCCGTGCGCGACTGACCGCGTGGAACGGACTTGTGCTGGTTTTCATTCTCCTGGTCTTCGCTGTTGCCGCGTACATCTTTCTTCGCCAGGTAACGCTGGCGCAGGTCGATCGATCGCTTCTGCAGCAAATGCGCGCATCATCCGTCGCCGCCCACGAAGCTGAGAGCCAAAACCAACCCGACTCGGCCGCGATGAAAGGTCTCATTCGCGAGCTGGAGGAAGTTGGCCTCGTCGTAACAATTCCGGTGGCCGTGTCAAATGCTGTTGTAACTGCGCCGGCGCGCTTCGAGGGACCAGCGCGGTCTACCGCGGACTCGGCACTCTCTGGACCGTCTGCGGTCATGGACTGGACCGATCTGAAGAATAAACTCCATGCAGCGCGCGGCAGCGACGCTCCGTTTACAGTGCGCGGACCACATGGTGGGTTACGAGTAGGCACTCAGAGTGTCCGGGTTGCATCGCGCCAGATCCTTCTTGTCAGCTCGCAGCCACTGGGCGAGGCATCGGAGCTTCTCGAGACGGCCCAGTGGGCGGCGCTCATCGCATTGCCGATCGCTTTGTTGCTTTCGCTCGCGTCAGGGTATGCCCTTGCGCGTAGAGCCCTCGCACCCGTCGCATCGATGACGGAGGAAGCGAAGAGCATCGGCGGTCGCAACCTTCATGAGCGTCTTACGGTTCGCAATCCGCATGATGAGCTCGGGCAGCTGGCGGTGACCTTCAACAACGTTCTCGAACGCGTCGATGCGGCGATGGAACAGCAGCGCAGATTCACGGCCGATGCATCGCACGAGCTCAGAACACCGATCGCGCTCATCAGGGCCGAAGCCGACGTGGCGTTAGCAGACAATCGCGGCCGCCATGGGGCTCAGGAGGAAGAGTACCGCGCCGCGTTGAACGTCATCCGCGATGGCAGCCAGCAATTATCTCGCGTTGTTAATGACCTTTTCCTGCTCGCTCGAGCGGATGCCGGCCAGACGCTCATCTCCCCGCACGAGATGCAGCTCGACGAGCTCGTCACCGCGACCGCTCACGGCATGAGAGCGCTGGCCGAGGCGAAGGGGTTGGGGATGAATGTCCGGGTAGGCGGGGGTGCGCCATACTTCGGGGACGAGGAAATGCTTCGCCGTGTGCTGCGCAATCTCCTGGACAACGCGATCAAGTACTCGGCGGCGCCCGGTACAATAGAGGTCGTACTCGATCGGGATCCAACCACGTATCGCGTTAGCGTCACTGATACGGGGCCGGGCATCTCGAGCCAGGATCACGCATACATTTTCGAGCGTTTCTATCGCGGTGATCAGGCACGTGGATACCGCGAGTCCGAGTCGGGGTCGGGAGCGGGCCTGGGTTTAGCCATTGCGAGAGAGATTGCGGAGCTCCACAATGGCCGCGTCGAGCTGCGCCGCTCGAGCGAGAAGGGGAGCACTTTCGAATTGACACTGCCCGCGAAGTCGTAACCGGATCATGGTAGATCGGCGCAAGCCGTCACCGTGATGTGCGTAGATCACGGCGGCGGGTTGTCGCCTCCCGTCAACTCGTTTGGATCCTGTTTTTGGCGCGGCGAGTTTCCGAAAGTCCAGTTGGCGCTGATTAACAACCCACGGATCGCCCGGCTTCGCTGGGAGGTCTGAAAGAATCGTGGATCAATCGTGGTAGAACTTTCGCGCGAAGTGTTGAATGGATCGATCACGCGTAACGTGAGGCTTACGCGGTCCTGCATCAACTTCTGCCTGACGGCCAGGCTGAACTGGGTTCGGCTCGCGTTATGTCCTTGCTCGACGGTCATCGGCGCGGTGTACGACAATAGCGCCTGCAAGTCGCGAGTGCTGGAAACGCGGAGCGATGTATTCGTCCTCGCGCGCCATCCGAATGTTCTGATTGAAAGGCCGGGCGCCAGATTGGATGCGTTGCTCACTTGCCGATATGCGCTCGCGCCAGCAAATCCACTGAGCCGGCCGCCACTCAGCGCGACGGTTGCGTCTCCACCGTACGAGTCGCTCGTGGCGATGTTGGCGAAAGTCCTCGTTGCGACGCCTGCGGGGTCGATTGTGCGCAGAGTACGGACGGCGTCGAACGTCCGTCGGAAGAATGGCGTGAGCTGCACGGTCATGCGCTCGCCAGTGCGTTGCAAACCCAGCTCCAGCGCACGAACGTACTCCGGTTTCAAGTACGGATTGCCTCGGGACAGATTGAGAGGATCCGCAAAATGGGGCGTCGGATCGAGAATGTCGGTATCATCCGGGCGCCTGATGCGAGTTGAGTAGCTCAGCTTCACCTGACGCGAATCATCGACGTCGTAAGCGATCAGGGCGCTCGGGAAAACGCTGTTGTAGGGATTGTCGTAAGTAGTATTGCTCGTCTTCAGATGAAACTCCGTCGTCGCGCGCTCGACACGCACCCCACCCTGAAGTTGGAACTTGCCGTGCTGAGCGTCGAGCATTCCATACACCGCATTTACGACCTGCCGGTATGTGAAGTTGTTGATGCGCGTTGGGTCGGGAAGATAGGTGGAGGTCGGGAAGTCGAAGACCCGCGTATCGAGAGTCGTATGGATGCTCTGCAGGGATCCCTTGTAGCCCGTCTCCATTCGGAGACCGTTCAACAGCGGCCGTACGTAGTCCACCTTTAGTGAGCTCTCTCCCGGGTGTTCCCACGAAGTTTGCGATTCACGTGCAGTTGTCGCGATCGGCGTCAGGTCGATCGCGAGGCTGTCCGCGGCAACGCTGCTAGGCCCGCCTTCGCCGTCGCGTGAGATTCGAAGCTCGCTCGACATCTTGTGACCTTTTTCGGCGAAAGCATGCTTGTATCCGAGCGTCGATTCGAAGTTGAACTCATGCCCGGTTCCACTAGTGTTCCGATCGCTCGAGCCAGTGATGGCTCTCGCCGCGTTCAGGTCACGATACAGAATGTCGTATGACTCGTGCTGATTGCGCGTCGTGAAAAAGCCATCGAGAGATAGCTCGTCCTGCTTGCCAATCCTGTATCCCGCGCTGGCAGTCAGCGTATGAGCGAACGGCTCCTGTAAACGCGAAGCAGACTCGTCGAGATACGTAACAGGCGTGAGATAGTTGTTCTGGCGAAATATTGCGTCGGCCCGCGGGCGCCTGTCGCGCAGGAATCCATAACTTCCGTAAAAGGACAGGGGTCCCCGCTGATAGCCGACATTGCCGCCGACATTCACCTGTCCTGTAGTGCCGCCGGCAACGGTAACGCCGCCGCTGGTACCCGCATCTGCATCCTGCTTCAGCGTCAAGTTGATGATTCCCGCAACACCAGTTGGGTCATCACGTGCGGACGGGTTCGGAATTATCTCGACTTTGTCGACCATGTCCGCGGGTAGCTGCGCCAGAAAATTCCCAAGCTGCGCTGGCTTCAGCGGGCTCGGCCGGCCGTTGATTTGAACGACGACACCGGAATTCCCGCGCAAACTCACGACGTTGTCAATATCGACATCGACCGAAGGGACGTTACGCAGCACGTCGAGCGCAGTTCCACCACGAGTCGTGGGCATGTCGCGCACCACGTAAGTGTTACGATCCGGCGCGAGCTCGACCGTCTGCTTTTGCGCCGTGACGTCTACGGACTGAAGTTCCAGCGGCGCCGAAACAAGGGAGACCGTTCCAACGTCGATGCTCAGTGAAGACGATGAGATATCGACTGGGGACAATAACCTGGGCGTATATCCGAGTGCACGAACGCTTACCCGGTAATGTCCCGGCTCGAGCCCGGCAATTCGAAATGAACCGTCGGCGTTGGTCGATGATCGGCGGGACGGCACCGAGCCTGCCGAGTTCCCCACCTCGACAGTTGCGATTCCAATCGGTGTATTGGCGGTGCCGTTAACGACGCGTCCGCGAATCTCACCCTGACTCGAGGTCTTTTCAGATGTCGGAGTTGTGGTCTGTGCTCCGGCCGGAGCGAATGCGGCGATTGTCGAGAGTGCAGCGAGGATTGTGATCGGGCGAACAAGTGCGGTCAAGCGTACTCCTGAAATCGTCAGTCGAAGCGAGCGATCCTGAGTGACAGAACCTAGGCCTTACGCCTGACATTTCGATAACAGCCGCCGCTGCCACGCGCCTCCGTTCGCTACTGTGCCGCGCGTTGAAGCGTCAAAGTAAAAGTCGATCCATCGCCGGCACCGCTTTCGACTGTAAGCTGTCCACTCATCGCCTGGGCGAGGTCGACCCAGCCCGGTGCCTTCCTTCGGTGATGCGAGCGTCCTCCCGATTTGGGCAAAAGGCTCGAAGATCGTCAGTCCAGTATGTCGTTGATAACGCTGAGCAAGTGCTGTTGACTCTGTTGAACGCGATCGAGCTGGCGAAGCTGCTCTTCGGTCACTGGACCACTCAAGCCAAGCTGCATGAGCTGCGCGTAACCGCCGATTGCATTCAAGGGCGTACGAAGCTCGTGTGACATCGCGGCCAGAAACTCGCTCTTTACTCGATTCGCAGTCTCCGCTTGACCTCGCTGCCGTTTGAGCTCGTCAGCCTGAGCGTGTAACTGTTCCGAGAGTGAAGTAAGCTCGACCGCTTGCGCTTCAGCCGCATTTCGTGCTGCCTCCTCGGCAATGCGTAGTGCGCGTGCGGGTTTTGCAGCATCCTCAGAAGGATAGAAGAGAGAGAAATGCTCTCCAATTATCTCGCTCGCGTCATACCCTTTGATTCTCTTCGCTCCGTCATTCCACGTCTCGATGTGCCCCGTCGGATGGAGCATGAAGATCGCGTACTCCTGCACACTCTGAACGAGAAGGCGGAA
>JANYKY010000392.1 GCA_025357975.1 Gemmatimonadaceae bacterium | reverse complement strand
CTGACCATGAGAAACTATCAAATGCGCATGATCAGAAACTGCGCGCCTGCGCTCGCTGCGCTCGCTGCGCTCGCACTCGGGGCATGTTCGCTCGATCTTCAGAACCCGAACGCGCCGACTGAAGGCCAGGTCACGACGTCTCCCGATGGTGTGATCGCGCTGGCAACGGGACTTCAGGGAAGGTTCGCAGTTTCTGATCATGCGCATTTGATAGTTTCTCATGGTCAGAACGAGACCTTCGCGCTGAGTGACCAGACGCGAGGTATGGGATAACCTCCGAAATCAAACCCTCGATCGGCTGCGGTTGTCTGAACCGAGCCAATTCCTCCGGCGTTGGTTCCGAAGAGATTTATTTCTGGGTCGTAGCCGCTGTAGTTGGTCCACACATACAGGTTTCGACCCGAAAGCGTTACATCGACTCCGTCGCTAAAGAGCTTGCGAACGGGCACTCCCTCGAACTTGTAACTCGCCGACAGCTCGCGAAGCTTCACGAACGTGCCTTTTTCTATCCAATGCTCGAAGATTCCCTGCGTGCGCGAGTTGAACGTCGGCGGAAGCTTGCGGGGATCGCCGTACGGCAAGAGCTCGCGCTCATAAGCTTTGGAATTGCTGGCGATACCGGCGTTCTGGGCGCGTGTCGAAAGATTCATGATGTCATTGCCGAACACGCCATCGAGCAGCCCGCGCAGACGAAGCTTTCGCATGATGGTCACTTCGTTGAGCAGCGATCCCATCCACTTCGGATTCGGATCGCCGATGACCTTGCTGAGCGAGTCGTTACAACTCCCATTGCTGATCGCGTGACGTTGGGCGAGCGTCGCGCCCATGTCGGCCGCCTGGTTGCTGCGGCGGTACCGGCCGAGAGAGTCCAGAAGCAATGCTCCGCTGATGCAATCACGCGCAGCGTAAGATCCATAGAACACACCGGCCGGCTGGCCCGCGCGGATCCGGTTGGGGTAGCCGCCGGCCGACTGAAAGTCCTGAATGGCGAGCTTTTCTACGAGATTGCGATTACGCGTGTACGTCGCAGTCGTTCCCCACTCGAAGTTCTTGCTGTTGACGTTGACTGTGTGCAGCAGCAGCTCGATGCCCTTGTTCGACATCGATCCAATTGGATAGAACTGCCGTGAGAAACCCGTGCTCGTTGGCAGCGGACGGAAGAAAAGCAGATCCGAAACCAGGCGGTTGTAATAGGTAGCGTCGAGACTTGCCCGGCCGCTCAGGAATCCGACTTCGGAGCCGAACTCCCATTCACGCGCTCTCTCGTTTTTCAGGTTCGGGTTGCCAAACGTCACGTCGTTCACGAAGCCAGGACGTCCAGCGAATGGAATCTGAGTGAAGGTTATGAATTGCGAGTATGCATTCAGCAGTCCCGGCTGGCTTCCTGCCCACCCAAGTGCAGAACGAAGCCGCAGGTTGTTTAGCAATCCCGGCCGGTCTCCGATGACGACGTACGAGGCGGAGAATTTCGGGAATGCCTGCCAACGCTCGGACGGCGCGAACGTCGATGACGCGTCGTAACGAACAGCGCCAGTCAGGAATAGACGGTCATTCCATGCCAGCTCCTGCTGTCCGTAGAACCCGACCGTCCTGAGCTCGATCTGACTTTGTGCGGCGGATGGCGCCGAACCGGCTGACACGAGCTCACCGACGGGGGCAAGCCCGGTGGATTGTGCGCTCGTTACCCGAACCTTTTGATCTGTGAAGTTGAATCCGCCGGTGGTCTTCATGTCAACGACGCCGATGGGCCTCCACGTGTAGGTCGCAACCGCGTCCTGATTGATGACTCTCGTTCCGGAAAAGACCGAGACCGAACGGCCGGTCGCGAGAGGAGCAGTTCCAAGCACTGCATTTCTCGGTATGAACTGATCCTGCTCAAATCCCGTGTTGTCAATTCCAACGGTGTAATCCACTACGGTGCTCGTAAATGGAGTCCAGGTGAGCTTCGTCGATCCGATGAAACGATCTATCTGCTGTGGATTGCGAATGCGGTCGATAGCGAGAAGCGGATTTGTCCCGAGTGCCGGCGGAAGTGGATACACACCGTTCACTGGCCGGAAATCGACACTGGTTGGAGCGAAAAACAGTGACCCCATGATACCGTAGTCGTTCTGTTCGCCAAATGCCTGAACTGCGTTAGTAGTCTGGATGTAGTTCGCCGTGACATTCCCGATGAGTCTCGAGCTTAGCTGCTGCTGAAGATTCAGCCGCGCTCCAGCACGGCGCGATGAGGTCGAGCGCATGATGCCGTCTTCATTCGCGAAGTTGCCGCTCGCGAAGTAGCGGGTCTGATCGTTGCCGCCTTCTACGCTGATGTTCTGCTCATATGCCGGCGCCGTGTGGAAGATGTCATCCTGATAATTGAAGCGGCGGACTGGCAGGCCCGAGACATCGAACGGATAAAAGTTGAACGGTTGCTGCTCGCGAAGCTGGTTCTGCGAGAAACGGGTCGTGTATGTGTAGTGCGGCTTTCCTATAGTTCCCCGCCGCGTAAAGATCTGCACGACGCCGTTGTTCGCCCGCGATCCATACAACGCGGCCGCAGCCGCTCCGCGAATGACTTCGATGTGATCGATGTCAGCCGGATTGATGTCGGCGAGACGATTCTGCGGGTTGGACCTGATACCCAGATCGGCGAGTTGAGCAGAGCCGTTGTCTACAATCACTCCGTCAATGATGTACAGCGGATCGGAGCCGGAGATGAATGAGTTGACGCCGCGGAGTCGCACCGATATTCCACCGCCACCGGGGCCGCCGGAATTCTGGCTGATCTGCGCGCCGGGGATTTTTCCCTGCATTGCCTGATCAACAGTAACGGCCTGTGCGCGATTGATCAGCGAGGAATCCACAGTAGCCACACTGGTGCCCAGCTTTCTGCGCTCAGTAGGGGTCCCGGTTCCCGTGACCACCACTTCATGGAGGTTGATCGCACTCACCTTCAGCACGACGTCCATCGTGGCAGCGACGCCGGCAGCAATGTTCATCGTCCGAATCACAGGCTGGTAGCCAATCCGGCGAACGGTGATCGTCCGATTTCCCAGAGGCACCGCGGTAAGTGTGAAATCACCGTTGCCGTTAGTGACTGCGCCGACGCGAGTACCATCGACAACCACTTGCGCATCGGCGAGCCCGCGACCGCCTGATGCATCGGTCACATGTCCGTGGACAGTCGCCGTTGCGGTTTGTGCGGCCAGAAACGTTGGAAGTGTAAAGAAGGCGATCGCGAGGCTCAATGCGCCGCGTCGGACAGATGAAATGGTCATGCGACGTTCTCCAAATGGAGTTCTCTCCGTTCACGGACGGAGAGCCAGCTACTTCATGGGCGCGATACGATAGTGTACTGGTATTCTCTAATCAAGCAATTTCAGCGATGAAAATCGCCGAGATTGGCTTCCCTGTCGCTGGATCGACGGGTTCTACTACACGAGCAGATGGATATCCACAGTCAACGAAAAGGCGCATCCAGCTGTGCATCGTGCGGAAATACCACGGCGCAGGGTCGGCGAAATCGGAGCTGAACCCGTCCCACGTCCCTGATCGCCATTCATCTTCATAAGGCACCGTTCCGCACGCCGTAACTGGATGGAGCGTCTGCACGATGAGCGTCCCGCGCGGCGATAGCATTCCGGCCACACGGCACAGAAGACCTTCAACTGCATCCTTTCGCATTGGTCCACGCAGATGCGTTAGTGTGCCACGAGTCGATTACCTTGGCGTCGCTGAAAGGATCGATGCTCACTTCGCTCGCGACTTGTCGGCCTCGGCCCCATCGACAATTGCCTTCGAGACTGCTGCCTGCAGTGGCCCAAGCGCGGGGAAGAATCCTTTGGCGTCTGTTCCCATCTGCTGGCGATTTGTCAGCAGAACTATAGACAGCCCGTCGCTCGGAACTCCAAGAACGTAGGTGCCAGTGAATCCCGTGTGCGAAAAGCTTCCTGCGGGGAGTGCCGGTGGATACTGCCATCCCAGATAATTCGCGTATTTGTCGAGTGTCAGAAAGCGCTCGATGGTTGTTGGGCGGATGTAGACATGACCGCCACACGCCCCTTTGTTGAGCAGCAGCGTCATCAAGACGTGCAGATCGCTACCGGTTGAGAAAAGTCCCGCATGGCCCGCTACACCGCCGTTCGCGTAGAAGGAGTTGCCGTCATCCACTTCGCCGACGAGCGTGTAGTTGCGCCAGCCATTCCATGATTTGGGATCGCCGCGGTATTTGTAGGCGAATGTCGAGTCGTAGACCATGTGATGCTCGTACACGTTGCTCTGCTCTGTCGCAGCGAACTCCCTGAAACCTTTTGCTTTTGGATTGAAGGTCGTGTGGTCGAGGCCGAGCGGCTTGTAAAGATTCTTGTTGACGAACGTATCCAGGCGTTCCCCACTGACGTGCTCGACGATATCGCCGAGAAGCATGAAGCTGAAGTCGCTGTAATGACGGCCGTCGCCGACTCCCCATTGCAGCGGCATGTTGCGAATCGCCGTATAAGTCTGCGCGGTATTCGCGGCCTGATAATAAAGGGGCTGCCATTGAACGAGACCGGCGGAATGCTGCAGGAGGTTTCTGACGGTGATACTGTCGAGGTGCGGGCCCCTGAAGTCGGGCAGATAGGTGTGGACCGGCGCTTCCAGATCGATTTTGCCTTCATCGACGAGCATCATCATCGCGAAAGTCGTAGCCATCACCTTCGTCACCGACGCGAGATCGAACATCGTCGAGAGATGCATAGGCCGTGACGGAACGTCGTCTTGAAACGTTTCGGCAGCACCGAAGGCGCGTTCGTGCACGACACGACCGTTCCTGGAAACTACTAGCACCGCCCCAGCCGTAAGTTTGCCAACTGCACCCTCCACGAGGGAATCAGCCGTTAGCATGCCGCGCGCGAGACCCGGGTCGGTGACAGCAGGTTGAGGCGGCCCGCCCGCGCTGCAGGCTGTAACAAGCAGGACGAGAGCAATTCCTGCGTCCACGCGCGCCTTCACGAGTCGACCACCATTTGTCTTCGCTGCCTGGACGTTGGTGCGGGTGAGCGATCGGGGCGCCACTCCCGGTCTGGAGCTGCGGGTGCCGGCTGTTCGGCTGTCACGTTGTCAGAATCGATTTCCGCGTAGATGAAATCCTCGGACGGCACGGGCTTTCCAGCGAGCCGGCGCAGCAATGCGAGCTGGCCCACATGCGTCATCGCATCGGCCAGCGGACCTTGCAGAAACTGCTCGTCGGTGATCTGAGCGGTGAGACGCGGATCCGCGAAATCATGCAGGAGTAACTGCAGTAACGAATGGAAGCGCGCAACTTCATCTGCGAATGCCGGAAGCCACGGAGGTTCGTGAGTACCTCCGTGCAACATTGTCCGCGCATATCCC
>JANYKY010000375.1 GCA_025357975.1 Gemmatimonadaceae bacterium | reverse complement strand
GACCACTGCGTGATCGTTTTCCGTCCATCCTCGTCCTTCTGCATCTTCTCGACCGTCGGTATGACTGCACCGGCGATCTGCATGAAAATGCTCGACGATATGTACGGCATGATTCCAAGCGCAAACACTGTCGAGAAGATGCAGAAGGACGAGGATGGACGGAAAACGATCACGCAGTGGTCGCGCTACCTGACGGTCGTTCTCGCGATGGTGCAGGGTTGGGGCTTTGCGTTGTTCACGTCGTCGTTGCAGAACGCTGTTCTGCATCCGGGATTCGGCTTCAAGGTACAGATGGTTCTGTTCCTCACTGCCGGCGCAGTATTCGTGATGTGGCTCGGCGAGCAGATCACGGAGCGCGGGCTCGGCAATGGCGCGTCGCTGATCATTTTCTTCTCGATCGTCGAGCGCTTCTGGCCGGGTATCTTCAGCACATTCCGCTTTGTACAGACGCAGGCAATTGGTCTGTTCTCGTTGCTGATTCTCGGATTCGTGATGGTCGCGGTTGTTGCCGCTACTGTTGCGGTGACCATGGCTGCCCGCCGGATCATGATTCAGATCCCGCAACGCACGATGGCGCGTGGGCGGATGCGCGAGTCGGCCAAGAACTTCATCCCGCTTCGCGTCAATGCATCGGGCGTCATGCCGATCATCTTCGCGCAGTCGGTGATCGTAGTTCCCGGTGCAATCGCACAGTTCAGCGGGAATCCGCAGGCGCAGCGACTGGCTGAATATTTTGCCCCGGGCACGTCGCTGTTCTATATCCTGCAGGCTGTACTGATCGTTTTCTTCACGTACTTCTACACGTCGATCATCTTCAATCCGCTCGATCTGTCGGAGAACCTGAAGAAGCAGGGTGGCTTTATTCCTGGCGTCAAGCCAGGATCGAAGACAGCCGAATACATCGATTACGTGGTTACGCGTATCACGCTTCCAGGCGCAATTTTCCTGACGTTCATCGCGCTTCTGCCGCAGTTCATATCGGACGCCGTGAACGTGCCGTTCAGGTTTGGTGGAACCTCGTTGCTTATCGTGGTTGGTGTGGCTCTCGACACGATGCAGCAGATTCAGCAGCACCTGTTGCTGCGCAAGTACGACGGTTTCATGAAGAAGGGCCGCGTGCGATATCGCGGTCGTCAGGCGATGGGCGGCTACTAAGCCGCTCGTCGCATGATCCTCGTGCTGCTTGGCCCGCCTGGCGCGGGCAAGGGAACTCAGGGCGAGATACTCGCTGAGCGGCTGGGGATTCCCAAGATTGCGACCGGTGACGTCCTCCGCGCCGCTCTTCGCGACGGTACCGAGCAAGGCCTTGCGGCAAAAGCCTACATGGATCGCGGCGACCTCGTTCCTGACGCTGTCATACTCGGCATAATGAAGGACGTGCTATTGTCCCCGGCGGCCGAGAAGGGCGCGATACTGGATGGTGTCGTTCGCACTGTGCCGCAAGCTGAAGGTTTGACGATCATGCTCGCCGAGCTCGGCCGGAAAGTCGATCGCTTTCTATTGTTCGACGTTCCTGAAGAAGAGCTCATGCAGAGACTCGGTGGCCGAGTGGTCTGCCAGGGTTGCCAGACGCCCTACAAAGGTCTCGAGCCTGGAACGCGTTGCGAAAAGTGCGGGGAAACGCTCGTGCGTCGAAAGGATGACGAGCCCGAGGCGATTCGTAACCGGCTAAAGGTGTACGAGGCGCAGACCGCTCCGGTGGTCGAATGGGCAAAGGAAAAAAAGATGAATCTTCACAAGATCGATGCGACTGGCGAGCTCAATGAGATTACTGAGCGCGCGATGAAGGCGATCGAAGAGCATACGAAGTGATCCAGCTCAAGTCGCAGCGCGAGATCGAGATCATGGCTGTTGGCGGGCGGATTCTCGCTGATACCGTGAAGCTCATGGAGAAGTCCGTCAAGCCAGGCATGACCACTGCGCAGCTCGATGCGATTGCCGAAGAATTCATCAGGGGCCACCCGGGCGCAGTGCCGTCGTTCAAGGGGCTCTACAACTTTCCCGCGAGCATCTGCAGTTCGATCAACAATGAGATCGTGCACGGCATTCCGTCGAGGAAACGCGTCCTGATCGAGGGGGACGTGGTGTCAATCGATGTCGGTGTGCTGTACGAAGGATACCATACCGATTCTGCGACGACTGTCGCTGTTGGCGAGATCTCGGAAGAGTCCAGGCGCCTGCTCCGAGTGACTCGTGAAGCGCTGGACGCGGGGGTGAGTGCGGCGCGCGCGGGAAATCATCTTGGTGACATAGGCGCTGCGGTGCAGGAGATTGTGGAACGCGCGGGGTTCAGTGTCGTGCGCGATCTGGTTGGACACGGCATAGGCACTGGGTTCCATGAGGAGCCGCAGGTTCCTAACTACGGAAAATCGAAGCGTGGAATCCGCCTTGTGCCTGGTTTGACGATTGCCATCGAGCCGATGGTGAACGTCGGCAAGCCGGGAATTCGAACGATGCCCGATAAGTGGACCGTGGTGACGCTCGATGGTACAAGGTCGGCGCATTTCGAGCATACGATTGCGGTAACAGAGAACGGCCCGAGGGTATTGACGGCCGCCTAGTCAGTGGTGGTTAACCGCTCGCCGATTGGACAAGTGTGTGGAAACGCCAACATGTTGATTGGCGAGTTGTGAACCCAAAATTTGTGCTTCGTGTAGTTCTTCGTGGCTTCGTGTCTTCGTGACGAGCGGGTTTTTCCGGTCCGAAAAGATCTAGCGATTTAACGCAGCCTCTACGGTTTCAGACGTCAGCTGCGCCGCACTGGATACCGCTGCGACAAGGGCGAGCGCTTCTTTCTGCAGCGCTGCGCCGGCGGAACGATCGCTCAGCGACGCGACGTTGATACGCACGTTGTACGCGGCCCCTTTGCATCCCGCTTCCGCGAGAAGTGCTGCGACCCCTGCATCTGTCACCGCATTAGAGTTTCCGTTCTCCGCTACACGAACGGCGAGCTCGGCTACTTTCACGCAAAGCCGGGCTGTTTCGAGCGGAACTTCCGCCGCGCCGAGCAGCGCATTCCTGATCGCTTCATCTCTTGTGGCAACTGCTGCGTCGGAATCTTTCGGGAGCTTGTAAGCCGAAGAGACCAGAGCATACGCGTCAGCATCGCGCTCGACGAGTCTCGACAGCTGCGCCGCAAGCGAGTCAGCAGCGGCAGCGATCTCGTTCATTTCAGATTCGACAGCGACGTATTTCTTTTTCCCGATCGTGAGCCCCGCGACCATGCGGGTTAACGCGGACGCAAGCGCACCCGCATAGGCTGCAACGCTGCCGCCGCCGGGAACCGGGTCGGAGGACGCGATTGCACTGAGGAACTCCGTTGGAGTCGTGGACTCAGACGCAGCATTAGCGCTCGTCTCACTCTCACGAATCGCTCCAGCGACCTGGCGCTCGAGAACCTGATCCGGAGTAAACGCTTTGAGCTTCAAGTAATTCTTCGAAGCTTCAAACAACACCTTTTCGGGAACCAGCCCGATGATCTCGCTCCACGTGACATCGACTCCTTCTGCCTTTGCTTTCTCGGAGATGAAGTCGAAAACGGTGTGAAGCGCTGTTCGATCGGTATCGACAAGGTTCATCGATACCTGCGCCTGCCCGTCCACTTCGAGACCAAGACCTTTGACGGAGTTGAATCCGCCCGACGATTGCCGAACCTGTTTCGCGATGGTCTTCGCCAACGGGAGATTCGAAGCGGGGCCGAGGTATACGTTATAGGCGACGAGAAATGGACGCGCGCCGATCGCGATCGCGCCGGCCGATTCATGAATTGCGCCTGGACCAAAATCCGGGTCCCGCTCGGGATTCGTCCCAAGCTCATCGCGAAGGCCTTCAAACTGCCCCCGGCGAACGTCGGCGAGATTTACGCGAGTGGGTCGAGATGCGGCTCTCTCGTATAGAAAGACCGGAATCTTCAACTCGCGTCCCACCCTCTCTCCGAGCTTCTTCGCGAGCTCGATACAATCTTCCATCGTCGCATCTTCGAGCGGCACAAACGGAACAACGTCCGTCGCGCCGATTCGCGGATGCTCACCCTGGTGTTGGCGCAGGTCAATGTGCAATGCGGCTTCGCGAACTCCCGCAAACGCAGCGTCGACAGCGTTCTCGATCGGAACTACAAACGTGATGACAGACCGATTATGCGAGTAGTCCGAAGAAGAATCGAGCACCGTAACACCCTGAACTGCCGCAATCGCGTTGCGAATCGCCGAAATGATCTCGGGATTGCGTCCCTCCGAAAAGTTGGGAACGCATTCGATCAATTTCATACTGTTATATCTCGGTTGTCGCTCGCGCCGCGAACTGTTGCGAAGAGCCAGCGATGAATGTCAGGATTGCCCGCAACAACTGGCCCTGCGGCAATGTCGCGAAATGACCCGTCCCACGACGTGACCACGCCGCCGGCTTCACGAACGAGGAGAATTCCGGCTGCGATATCCCACGGCGACAGGTCGAGCTCCCAGAATCCGTCGAAGCGTCCGCACGCTACGTCAGCGAGATCGAGCGCTGCTGACCCGGCCCTCCGAATCCCGGCAGTTTCCCGAGTTACAGCAACGAACTGCCTCGAATACTGGTCCAGCAGATTCTGATGCTTGAATGGAAAGCCGGTCCCAATCAGCGCGCGGGAAACATCCGTGAGAGAGGAAACCGAAATTCGGGTACCGTTTTGAAAGGCGCCTTTTCCGGCGAGAGCGGTGAAGCAATCGCGAGTCGGCACATTGATAACGACAGCGGCGACCAGATCAGAATCGACGAGCGCTCCAATCGAAACGGCGTATTGGGGATATCCATGAAGGAAATTGGTGGTGCCATCGAGCGGATCAACGACGAACTTCAGGCCGGGGGAGGCTAATGCCGCACCGGGCGATAATTCCTCTCCAATAATCAGCGCCGCCGGAAAATGCTGCTTCAGCACGCGATCTATCGTTGCTTCTGCCGCTCTATCCACCTCAGTTACAAAATCGGCCGCACCTTTCGACTCCCAGTCGAGGGCAGCCGTAGTTCCCGATGCAGATCGTATCACTTCTGCCGCAGCCTGCGCCGAGGCGACGGCAGCTTCGAGTATTGCGTCAGCTTCCACAGCACCATCGGATCCCATCGTCTCGTTTCCTTGCAACGCGTTCCTCACACTCGTTAACTTCGGCCGATGTCACAATCCCGGATCTTCAGCGGAATTCAGCCTTCTGGTGAGCTGCACCTCGGCAACTACCTCGGCGCCGTAAAAAACTGGGTCACGCTGCAGCGGCAACACGAATCGTTCTTCTGTATCGTCGACTACCACGCGATCACCTTGCCGTATGAGCCTGAAGATCTCAGGCGCCGCACTCGCGAAATGGCGGTATCACTGCTCGCCGCCGGAGTCGATCCATCCGCATGCACGCTTTTCGTGCAGTCCGCAGTGCCGGAACATACCGAGCTTGCGTGGATTTTCAACACAGTCACACCCCTCGGGGAGCTGGAGCGCCAGACTCAGTTCAAGGAAAAATCAGCGCGACAGGAAAGCATCCTGGCCGGAATCCTCAATTATCCAGTGCTTCAGGCCGCCGACATACTTCTATATAAAGCAGACCTTGTTCCGGTTGGCGAAGATCAGGTGCAGCATCTCGAGCTGTCTCGCGAGATTGCACGCCGGTGGAACGCACGCTTCGACCCGGGCTACCGAGCCGCCGTTGAAGCGCGGTCCGCAGCGACGCAAGGAGGCGACGCGGATACCGCGGAGCATACTGGTTTCTTCCCGGAGCCCAAGCCGCTGCTGACGCCAACTCGCCGAATCATGGGCCTCGATGGACGGACCAAGATGTCAAAGTCACTTGGCAACACCATCGGCCTGCTCGAGGAGTCAAAGGATATCTGGGACAAACTTCGCCCGGCGATGACTGATCCCGCGCGCGTTCGAAGAACCGACCCGGGTACTCCCGAGGTCTGTAACATCTATCATCTGCACAAAGCGTTCAGCCCACCACCAACCGTCGAGCACGTGGCGGTGCAATGCAGTACAGCAGGCTGGGGATGTATCGATTGCAAGAAAGTATTGCTCGAGTCCATCGATCGGGAGCTCGTGCCTATCCGCGCGCGTGCCCGCGAGCTGCGAGCTGATCAAACGACAGTTCAGCGAACTCTCGCCGACGGCGCAGTGCGTGCCCGTGAAGTTGCCAGTGCGACAATGGTTGAGACAAAAAATCTCATGGGCCTTTCGTAAAGAAAATGACCGAGGCGCACGCCGTGTCGACGCGCGCGAAAGAGATCGTTACGGAACTTGCTTCTTCGCCGCGGTTTGCGGGGAGCGCGGAAGAGCAGACGGCAAGAACCTTGTGTCGGGATTTGCTGGAGAAGGCCGGTTTTTCAGTTGCCGACCAACACTTTGAATTCTCGGAAGCGCCGGCACGATGGGGTCCATCACTCATTGCCTCGGTCGCGGCGCTGATCGTCTTGACATCCGCTCATCTCGCCACGCGCCACGACGTTCCGTGGACTGGGTTCCTGATCCAGGTAGTCGGACTTGCTGCGCTTAGTCTAGTGGGTTACTGCCTCGGACGCTTCGGCATTCTCCCGCTCCGGATGAGTAAGTCGAGCGCGACAAACCTCATTGCTACCCGGCTCGAACTCGACGCTCCAAAGGTGTGGCTTGTTGCACACGTTGATTCCAAATCGCAGACAATTCCAATGATCCTGCGAGTTGCATCGGCGGTAGCATTCTCGACTGCATCGGCGGTTGTGCTTCTCGGAATTCTCCTGACCGCCGCGTTCGGATCCCGCGAGATTTTGTCAGAACTCATCGTCGTGTTTTCTTACATTGCAGCAGTTACCGCGTTTCCCATAATTCTTTGCTTTATCGGAAACAAATCCCCAGGCGCTCTCGATAATGCAACCGGCGTCGCAGCTATAATTCTCGCGGCGGAAAAGCTCCGTCCCTCACAAAACGTGGGCGTCTTGATCACGAGTGGCGAGGAGCTCGGACTGGCTGGTGCCCGCTGGTTTGTCAGCACCCAGACCGAACGCGGAATTGCGATCAACTGCGATACGATTGACGATCCCGGTGAATTCCTATGCATGGCGAGCGGACGAAAAAGCAACCGCCTCGATGCTGCGATAGGTGCGGCCGCAGGTCGGCTGGACGCTGAGACCACGGGGGTCAGCGGCAGAGCGCGGCGAGCCCGGTTGAGACTGCGTGGAATGATTCCCGGCATCATCGCGGACAACGTGCCGTTCACCGACGCCGGATGGGAATCGTTCACGCTAAGCCGCGGAAACATCGCGACCCTGGGCTACGTACATACACCGAGAGACCTGCCGGATCGCATACAGGGCACCGGCATTGCAAAGGCAGCAAGTCTCATCGCTGCAATCGTCGAGGAACTTGGCTGATGCCGTTCATTATTCTCGTAGCTGTGCTGGCGTTATCGCTCGTGCTGATCGCAATGGGTCTTCCCGGACTCTGGATTATGATTGCCACGGCGGTCGTCTACAATCTGATGGTCCATCCGGCTCCAATCAGCTGGTTCACGCTGGTGGGTGTTGGCATTCTCGGTGTCATCGCCGAGGCAATTGAGTTCACGCTCTCTGGCAAGTACGCACGTAGGTACGGCGGGTCTCGTCGCGCCGGGTGGGGCGCGATTGCCGGTGGAATGATCGGCGCGTTCATGGGGTTTCCTGTCCCAATCATTGGCCCGATGATCGGCGCGTTCGTTGGAAGTTTTATCGGCGCGCTGGTGGCAGAGTTGAGTACGGGAAGGCGCGCGGGCGCATCGGCGAAGGTTGCGACG
>JANYKY010000374.1 GCA_025357975.1 Gemmatimonadaceae bacterium | reverse complement strand
GGCGGTGATCTCTTCGCCCATTTCGGCGACCTTCTTCGCGATAGTTTCCTCGTCGTAGGCGATTCTCTTGAGAGCTCGTCCACACAGTCTCGGATCTGCTGCAGCAGCTGAAGTTGCGGTCACTCAGGTCTCCGCTCGCGCCCAGGCACGTGCCGCTGCCGGGCGAAGCCGTGAATTTCTGATCATCTCGACGCGACGTGCGTCCCAACGCTGAATCAGCATCTGCTCACGCGACATACGCACTTCGATCCCGCCAGAAAGCTGAATCGACCCTCCGGTATGACCCTTCATTGTAAACTCCGCCAGACGGTGAGTTCCGCGCCTGTCCATGATCACCCCGGCCTTGGCAGCAATGGTCGGCCACACCGTTCGAAGCGATTCGACATCATACCCGGCAAGGTCGGCGCGAGCAACGCGAAGTGACCCGTCCTTCGCAATTGTACCGATTCTCTCGACGGTGCCTGTCATCTCCGTGCGCCATTCGGAGGCTGCGTGCGCGATCGAAAGCAGGTCTTTCGGGAACGACGGACGAACTCTCGAGATAGCCGGCAAAAGCTCATGACGTACGCGGTTCCTGAGGTGGGCGCGTGAGTCATTCGACGGATCATCCACATACCGCACCTTATTCACTCTGGCGTACTCCTCGAGCTCGGCGCGTCGCACCGTCAGTAGCGGCCGCAATACTTCGGATTCTGCAAAAAGTCCCGCGAGACCGCGAGGCCCGGCACAGCGCAAAATGCGAATGAATACCGTTTCGATCTGATCATCCAGTGTGTGGGCGGTCGCGACTGTTGCACCACTCCTGGCCGCGGTAGAGCGAAGGAATTTCCAGCGCAATTCGCGCCACTCGTGCTCGCGATGAGTGACAATTGGGGCACGTCCGGAAACGCATCGCAGACCAAGCTGAATCGCGTGCTTCTGGGCAAATCTGGCTGCGGTCGCCGAATGAGGTCCGCTGCGATGATCGAAAGTTGCGACGGTAAGAGTTCGCTTGCGGCCCCGTCGAACGGACGCAGCGATATGCATTAAAACCATCGAGTCGAGGCCGCCCGACACTGCAAGAACGAGCGGTTCAGCACCGCCGAGGGCCGACGCTGCGTCCTGAAGCAAGGGTGCTTCTTCATCACGGCGCATCCTCATGGTATTTTTAATCTAAACCACCGCATGTCTGGAGTAATGAATGGAAACGCACGGTCCACTCGGTACGCTTTGGGTCTCGCTTGGCCTGATCGGATTCTACCTGGCGCTCATTTGGCTCAACACGCTGCTGGGGATTTTCCTGACGCCGCTTTTCCTGATTCCCCAGACGTGGCTGATGGACTGGCTCAAGGAGCGCAAAGAGAGGAAATCCGGCCGCGTCGATACGGTTTCCTAGTTTTTTTTCGGTCGCGCAAGAAGTTACCTGGTCACGACGGCGCAAAGGCACGAAGAACTACCTGAAAAAGTGGATCACCGCTCATTCGAGCGGACCGTGTCGAAGAGAGTGTTTAACTTATTTTTGTTTTCTTCGTGACGCTCTTCGTGCCTTTGTGCCTTTGTGACCAAGCCGTTAGTTGACCCAGCTGTGCCTACCAGGAATAAAGGCGCGAGTAGAAAGCGCGATTCCGAACAATACTCCGCACGTAATCCCGCGTCTCGACAAAAGGGATTCGCTCCGTAAATAATTCCGGATCATTGGCGCCGGCTTTCTGAATCCACTTCGCAACACGCGATTCACCCGCGTTGTACGCCGCGAGAACCCGCTCGACCTGAGAGTTGCTCCTGAAGAGCCCCGACAGATGCTCGGTGCCGAGCTGGATATTGACTGCCGGATCATAGAGCGACTCGTCCGTGTAGCCTGCAATTCTCTGGCTGCTCGCGAGTGAGCGACCGACAGGAGGCATAAGCTGCATGAGGCCGCGCGCTCCAACAGGCGATGTCGCTCTCGGATTGAAATTGGATTCCTGCTTGATGAGCGACGCGACGAGAGCCGGATCGAGGTTGTATTTCTTCGAGCTTTGTATCAAGGTCGGCCGTTCGAGCACTGGATACACAAGTCGATAGTCTTGCGCGGTAGGTCCAACTTCGGTTACGGCCTGTCTCCCGAGGGCGATCGATCTCGACGATTGGTCTGTGCCGGCAAGCGCATGCGCCGTGGCGACAAGGCGATCATGGCTCTTGATCGCTTCGCTGAACAACCTGTCGTACTCGAACTTGGCCTCGGTATCCATTCCAAAATCCTTCAGGATAGCGATGCGCTTGGACGCAGCATCGATGTCCGGAACGGTCGGGTAAATGTCAGCGGCGTTGTCGGCGAGCAGCGGCACATTGAGCCGCTTCGCGCTCAATACTGAATAGTAGGACGATTTCTCTTTTGCGAGGACGGCGCGCCAGCGCGTATTCGCGCCGGCCGAATCGCCGCGCGCCTTGTACGAGCGCCCGCTCCAGTATCCCGACGCCAGTGCGTCATCACTCTGCGGATATCTCGATACAACGGAATCGAGCTCGCTTCCGGCGGTCCTGTAGTCGCGATTGATGAAGGCGACAAGACCCGCCGCGAAGAGTGCGGCCGGCGCCTGTCGTGAAGTCGGATATCGCTGAACGACCGATAGCAGTGTCGTTCTCGCGTCGGAATCCCGCAGATCGTCCGTAGCGAGATCCGCAAGAAGAAACAGCGCCGCGGCCGCGCTCGTATCGGAAGGATAGGCAGTTGTGATTTGACGCAATGCACTACGCGCATCGTCTCTTCGGCCGAGCGCCAGCATTCCGCGCGCCGCCTGGAAGCGCGCTGCCGCGACAAGAGCCGGCGGCTGGGTCACTTTGTTGAATTCTGCAATCGATTCCTTATCGCGGTTCAGTCGCGAAAAAACGACTCCGAGATCGAAATGGTCGCGCGGGCTACCAAGTCCCGCGCCAAATGCTTTGGTGTATCCTGCCAGTGCGCGCGCTGTGATGCCGGCCGCAAACGCCGCTCGTGCAATTGCCAGATTCTCCGCAGGCGAAGCGTTAGTGAAGCTCTTGTCGAAAAGCGCGACAGCCTCGCGCACTGACTCTCTGTCCCGCGACGCCGTCAGGAACGCAATGATTGCGCGTCGCGCCGACGCTACGCTCGTCGTATCAGCAGGCCTCAGCAACTGAAGCCGCAGCGCCGAGAGTTTTTCCCCGGCCGCGACGTAAGCCTTGATTGCCCCATCTACATCCCCGCTGCGCTCGAGCGCGATCGCCTCGGTCTGCAGTTTACGCCCTTGGGCGACAGGAAGTGAAATGTGCGAGAGAAGATCGTCGCGGTCATGCTTGTCACGTGTCACACCAGCAGCGCGAAGATTCAGCCAGTCGGCAATGAGCGGAACGCGCTTGGCCGCTTCGGCGTAAAGAATCTTCGCGCTGTCGAGACTGTCCGCACGGTCCAGTGCCCGCGCGTGAAGTACCAGCGTCTTTTCGGGTGTCGAAACGCTGTCCTGACGCGCAGACTCCGACGCCGCTGCCGAATTTGCGCCGTCCTTGCCCCGCTTCTGTGCATCAGAACAACCGGCCGAGACCAGCACCAGCACCAGCGACCAAAGAATCGTCGCTAACGCCACTTCGATCCTGCGTCGGCCAGCAGTTCGTCGGCCTCTGGTGGACCCCACGATCCGGCCGCATAAGTGGTCAGATCGGTCACCGGATTTTTCTGGAGATACGAGAGCAACGGGTCGATCACTTCCCACGCGGCTTCTACCTCGTCACTCCGGGTGAACAACGTCGCGTCGCCAAGCATCACATCCAGCAGAAGCGTTTGATATGCGGGAGGCGTATCGCCGCCAAAGGCCTGAGCATAGGAAAAATCCATATCCACGGGCGAGATTTCGAAATCGGGAGTCAGCTCGTTATCCGCTCCAGGTGTCTTCACCTGAAAGCGCAGTGAAATTCCCTCGTCCGGCTGGACCCGCATTATCAGCATGCTCGGCGCCTTTTCCTCAAGCTCTCTTTGGCCAAACATCAACACCGGGGGCGAGCGGAATTGAATTGCGATCTCCGAGGTACGATTCGCCATGCGCTTGCCAGAACGGAGATAGAACGGAACGTCCTTCCAGCGCCAGTTGTCGATGTCAAAACGCATCGCCGCATAGGTCGGCGTGATCGACGTGGGTGAGACGTCCTTTTCTTCCCGATATCCCGGTTCCTTAGCTCCATCGACGTCGGCGGCAGCGTACTGCGCGAGGACAATTGGCGGCTTCTCGGCCCCGACGAGCGGACGCAGCGATCTCAGCACTTTCACTTTCTCGTCGCGTACATCGTCCGCCTTGAAGGCGATTGGCGGCTCCATCGCGGCGAGGGCGAGAAGCTGC
>JANYKY010000368.1 GCA_025357975.1 Gemmatimonadaceae bacterium | reverse complement strand
TAATGGCAGTCGCAAAGCGACGCGCGATCGACAATGTTCGCAGAGACAAACTGCAGGTGCGCAAGCACGCGGAAATCGGATACGAACAGGATGTGCGTCAGGACTCAGCCGTTGCCGAGCTCGACGCAGCGATCGACGACTATATCGGAGACGATGTACTTCGCCTGATCTTCATGTCGTGTCATCCGGTGTTGCCGAAAGAGGCGCGCGTCGCACTCACTCTGCGCTTGCTCGGCGGGCTGACTACCGATGAGATAGCTCGTGCGTTCCGCGGAGAAGAGTTCATTGCGCGGCTGTCTTCAGTGCTTCAGGTCATCTATCTCATTTTCAATGAGGGCTACTCGGCTACTGCTGGCGATGACTTGCTGCGTCCTTCACTCTGCGAAGAAGCAATGCGGCTGGGCCGCATCCTCGCGGCACTCACTCCAGGTGAAGCGGAGGCGCATGGCCTTGTCGCATTGATGGAAATTCAGGCATCGCGACTACGCGCGCGCGTTGACTTTTCTGGCGCTCCAGTGCTGCTTCTCGATCAGGATCGCTCGAGGTGGGACCGAATTCTGATTCAGCACGGTTTCTCAGCGCTCGAGCGGGCCGCTCAGCTGGATCATACGGGGCCATATGTATTGCAAGCATCAATTGCAGCGTGTCACGCAAGCGCGCGGAGTGGTGACGAGACTGACTGGAATCGTATTGCGGCGCTGTATGACACCCTTGCTCGGGTGACCCCCTCCCCGGTTGTCGAATTGAATCGCGCTGTTGCGCATGCGATGGCGTTCGGGCCTGCGGCGGGTCTCGCACTGGTCGACAGGCTTGTCGCAGACGGCTCTTTGCGGGAATATCATCTTCTGCCGAGCGTGCGCGGTGATCTGCTGGCAAAGCTCGGACGATTTGATGAAGCGCGTGTCGAGCTCGAGCTGGCCGGCTCACTCACGCGCAATTCTCGAGAGCGACAGCTGCTGAAAAAGAAAGCTGACTCGCTCGGTTCAGCGGCTGTTTCCTGATTCCTTTCGGGTTGATAACAGCCGGACCGCCGGACCGCTTCCTGCATTGGTTCCCATATCATTTCATCAGGAAAACACGTGGGAGCCAGCAGCGATTTGAGCGCGCGCTCGATGTTCAACAAGGTTCCGGAAGTGACACTGGTCTTCTGGATAATCAAGATCATGGCGACGACCGTCGGGGAGACCGCTGCAGACCTGCTGTCTGACACTCTCGGCCTCGGCCTTGTCGTGACGTCGTGGGTGATGGCTGCCCTGCTCGTGCTTGCTCTCTTTGTTCAGTTCCGTACAAAGAAATATGTGCCGGTAGTGTATTGGATCGTGGTTGTCTTCATCAGCGTAGTGGGCACGCTGATTTCCGACAATCTCGTGGATAACATGGGCGTTAGTCTCATTACGACATCGATCATTTTCGGGATCGCGCTGGCGATTGTTTTCATCGCCTGGTACGCCGTTGAGAAGACGCTTTCTGTGCATACCATCTACACCGTGCGTCGAGAGCTTTTCTATTGGGCCGCGATTCTGTTCACATTTTCACTTGGAACATCGGCCGGTGATTTGTTGTCCGAACGCCTTGGGCTTGGCTATCCGTTGTCTGCGTTGATGTTCGCTGCTGCGATCGCAATAATCTTCGCGGCATATCGCATGGGTGCGAATGGAGTGCTCACGTTCTGGCTTGCGTACATCCTCACGCGGCCACTGGGTGCATCGGTTGGTGACCTCCTCACCCAGGACAAGGCAAATGGCGGCCTTGCGCTCGGCACGATTCCTGTCAGTGCAGTCTTTCTCGTAATTATTGTCATCCTCGTCATACATCTGACGCGGGAAGAGAGCAAAAACCCTCAACAAGCGGTGAGTGCCGCCTGAAATGCTCAACATGAATCTCGTTTCCCGCGCGCTGTACACCTTTGCAGCAGTCTGCACGTTGGGCGTAGCGCAGCTGAGTGCCCAGAGTGCCAGCAATCCGGACAGTCTGAAAAAGGCCGGCAAGCCGCTTTTCACTCACGACGATGGATTGCTCGCACTTGGCTTCGCGGGGCTCACGGTTGCGATGTTCCCGGCTGACAAGTGGGTAGCGAACCGCCTTCGCAGTCCGTCGGCCGGCGAAAATCAGTTCATTGGTCACACGACAACAGGGTTTGAGGTTATTGCAGATCCGGGATCGATCGTAATGGGAACCGCGGCGTATCTCATCGGACGCTTTTCAAGCCATCGCCAGCTCGAGGACGTTGGGCTTCACACTACCGAAGCGATTGTGCTTGGCTCTGGCGTGACGATGCTGTTGAAGGACGTGCTGGGGCGCTCTCGTCCTTTCGTTACCAACTCGACGGATCCCAGGGATTTCAAGTTTGGAAAAGGTTTTGGGAATGGCGACCGTCAATCATTTCCGTCCGGGCATACTACCGCCGCCTTTGCAGCGGCCGCATCGGTGACGAGTGAGATGCATAGGCTGTATCCGAACTCTACTTATCTCGTCGGCGGCGTCATGTACGGAAGCGCAGCGATGGTTGGCCTGGCGCGCATGTATCACAACAAGCACTGGGCGAGCGATGTGCTGCTTGGCGCGGGCGTCGGGACATTCAGTGGCCTCAAGGTCGTGCGGTATTCACACAATCATCCAGCCAATCGGGTAGATCGTATCTTCCTCCATGCGATGGTGGCGCCGAACGGCAACGGTGGGCAGCTGGCGGGGTTTTCGATTCCGTGGGATGCGCGGTAGAGAGAAAGCGACGCCAGCTCCATCGGGCCTACGAGGCGTTTGCCGCGGATTTACGCCGATAGAATGCACGGAATTGCGCTGATTGATCGTAGAGTGGTGAGAGCGGAGATTCGCCTCTACCGACCATTAATTGTTATGACAACAACGCACCCCGCCGATCATCGCTGCATCCGGGCCGTTGTCCGCTTCAAATCCGCCCCATCCGCGGCAAAAGCGCATGTCGACCGTGGTTGAATGCTCTGAGCATCCGGTCCGGCCTATGCATCCTGGACTTGTGCCCTCGAGTTGGTGAGACGCGAATCCCAAAGCCCAGGTGCAACATGAATAAAACAGCGATTTATTCGACGTTCTCCGGAATGCCCACCATCGCGAGAGTATCTGCAGCCGCGATCCTGTCTTTTGCAGTTGCGATTGCCGGTTGCTCGAAAGCCGACACATCATCATCGGCTGCTCGTTCGGATTCGGCGACAACGGCGGCGTCCGCACCTACCTCCTCCGGCGACGCTCCCACATCGAACGTGGTACGTCTTCGCGGAAATCTCGTCGCGATATCGGACACTGCACTCGACTTGTCGTCTGACAGCGGCAACGTGCATGTGGCGATTGCCGGCCCGCTCGATGTTTACGCGCGCGTTCCTGCCAAGCTCGCGCAGGTCAACGAGAACTCATTCGTTGGAGTGACCTCGGT
This sequence comes from Gemmatimonadaceae bacterium, assembly GCA_025357975.1. GTDB lineage: Bacteria > Gemmatimonadota > Gemmatimonadetes > Gemmatimonadales > Gemmatimonadaceae > UBA4720. Next base: position 15,049 of record JANYKY010000368.1, on the reverse strand, counting down.
AAAGCAGCCCGACGGTTCACAGCGCGCAACGGAGGTTCACATTTTTCCGGACAAGCTGCGCGGCACCGGCGAAGGCAGTTACCTCATGCAACGCGGCGGGAATCGAGGCGGGGGTGGCGGCGGAAATCCGAGCACGATGACCAACGGAACCGTGAGCGGGTCAGCGCCTGCAGACAGCTCGAGGTCGCCGCGCATGACTAACGGCGCCGTCAGTGGAAAGCCTGGTGGGACTCTGACGGTGAAGTATCAAGGTGGCACGCAGACGATAACGGTTCCAGCCGACGTCTCGGTTACCGCGATCGCGCCGAGTAAAACGCCGCTCACTGCCGGTTCGAACGTATCGGTCACCGCGATGCGCCAACCTGACGGCACATTGAAGGCGTCATTCGTCATGCTAGGCGGCGGACGCGGTGGCCGGAGGGGGCGCACTCGACCTCCGAGTTAGCCTTCTCAGCTAATTGAAGGTCGCTTCGGCGGCACCGTTGCGACTACCTCTCTAGGAATCCCCGCTTGTCTCAGCGTTTCGTCATGAAGAACACAACCAGAAGGGCAAGTGCGATCCCCACCACCCACTGTCCGCGCGAATAAACACGATTCCGCGCATTACAGCGTCGCCGATCAGGGCACAGGCGCAAATGAAATTTCGGAGTCGCATACTCATTTCCAGGATTCGGGTGAAATTCCCTTGTAACTACGGATACACGGAATTCCACCGAATCGGCTCAGGCTATGCTGTCGTTCCATCTTCAGCTGCCGGACTTCACGACGAAGACGTCTAATCTCGTCGCCCTCTGTCGAGGTCTAACCACCGTCATACCTCTCGCCGGTGTCACGCTCGTACTGCTTCACCCAAGTATCGACTGTGCTGTTGGCTCGAACCCTCTCGACAATTCTTCTGGTTTCTTTCCAGCTCGAACCTGCTCCACCATCTGACGCTTGAACTCTTCCGGGTACGGTGGTCTTACTTTTCCCATGGCGCACCTCCTCTCTCAAAGAGTGAAGTGTCCACGAAACCGGGTCAACTCCAGTTGCTCTCATTCAGAAACCTGAACCCCGGTCGGCGTCAGCATCATTCGAAGCTGCCGGCCATGACGCCTTTATTGTTGAGGGAAACAGGGAATCCCTTCCTTGCTCCAACGGGCATCTGGAGAACTTTTATCTCTCCCGACGCCAGCCAAACAAAAGGCGTGCATAGTGTAACGGTCCCGACACACCCAGCCGCGTCGCCGTTATCGTTGATGACATTCACCGAGGCGGCTGCCATTGGAATTCGGACCATTCCACCGGATGCTGTCCACTTAAATCCCCCGTCGGCGTTACTATTGCCAAGCAGTTCACCGCGGTTGTTCAAGGCGACCAATGTTGTGCGACACCCCGATCGCGGGCCGCACTCATCGATTGTGACAAATCCACCGTCGGCCGCCCACAGCAGTGCATTCGTGTAGTGGCAGTCATCATTAGTGTTACCTAAGCGCTGGGTTGATTGATAAGTTCCGGCGTAGCCGATGGCTTGCCCCCGCGCATTTGTACGAACAACCTGGACGCAATTTGCCCCCGCAGGCAGCATCAGTTTCCCGCCGGCATCGATCGGCCTGAATTCGGGAGAAAGTGCCACGCCGGGTGTGCCGCTGGCGTAATCGTACCCCATGGGGATTGCCTTTATGCCGGACTGTGCGTTCCAGATGAATGCGTCGCCAAGCTGAATGCCCCACTCGTAGCCGATGTGCGGACCCTCGCTCAGGCCAGTCACGTCACCTGCATCAGTTATCGACAGTGCCATGGAAATACCGTCTGGACCGACGAGACTCCCGAGTGCGGTGTATCCTCCAGACGGCAACCATGTGAACGCGCGGTAATTTTCACTCAATGCTCCGAGCGTCACGTAGCCCACAACCTGCCCGCCGTTATTCATGGCGGTGACGTCCATGCTCGTAGCGCCCTTTGGAACCGGAATTACCTCCAATCCCGTCTCGGAAGACCAAACGAAGCCACGTCTGGTAACAACGGTATCTGACGTAACTGGTGCTGGCTTTGTAGGTGGGGGAGGGGGGCTTGCTCCGGCTACGAAGGTTACCGGATCCGTCGAGCAGGCGGTGAGCAGTACAACGTTGGCGACCAGAACGAACGAGCACATAATATTTCGGAGTCGCATACTCATCTCCAGCATTCGGGTGAATTCCCTTGTAACTACGGATACACGGAATTCAACCAAATCGGCTCAGGCCATGCTGTCTTACCAGCCTTTGCACTAACGATCCAAGCCGGCCCTTCGCACAAGGTGTGATTATCTGTAGGCGAAGTGCAGACCGATGGTCCGTCCGTTCGCGCCGAACGGCGAGATCGCAACCGCGTAACGAAAGTTGGCGGCGACGGAGAGACCGGTCGCCTTTACTCCATTCTTGAAGTCGATCCATTCCGAGGGATAAGCGTCGAACAGGTTTGCAACGGACGCGGACACGGTGAGGTGACGCCCCATTGCGTGGGAGAGCCCGAGATCGGTTATCCAGGTTGGTTCCACCGTTTGATCTTTCGTCGGGTCGAGCGCATCAAGGAGGTGGGTCCTTCCAAAACGTTGGTTATGAACGTCAACGGTGAAGCGTCTGAGCGAATAGTCTGTGGTAAACGTGACCGTTCGATCCGGCTGCGTACTCTCGATCTCCCCCCTCTGTGTTCGCCCAAAAAGCGTTGCCTGGAACCTCTCAAGCTCAGGCGGTGTGCTCCTCACGTCGGTGACACGCGTTCGCGTCCGATTGTACCCGCCAACCATGTGAAGAACGCCTTCACGACCCACGACGAATCCGTAGCGGGCGACGACATCCAAGCCTTTCGTTCGAGTATTTGCGGCATTTGCGTAGTATTGCGCCCCGGCAACTCCGGGCGAGCCGTGCTCTCCAAGGAGCCGAGTAACCGATGAATCCCGGAACTCGGTTGTAGGGACAATGCGACCATCTATCCCAATCGCGTAGTAGTCGATTGTCACTGTCGGAAAGCATGGCACATCAAAGATGATACCCGCGGAAACGTTAAGCGATTGCTCCGGATCAAGAGGCCGTGCACCCAGCAGTTTTGCTGCTTCTGTATTTACCGGAAGCGTGCGGATTTTGTAAACACCCGCCACACCGTTATTCACGATGAACGCGTTTCGTGTCGTGGCGAAATAGGATTGGTTCAGAGACGGGGCGCGAAATCCCGTGCCCTCGGACGCGCGCAGCGCGACGCCCCGAATGAGCTCAAATCGCGCCGCAATTTTTCCGTCAATTGTATTACCGAAGTCGCTGTAGCGTTCGGCTCGTCCTGCTGCATCGACAAGGAGGCGAGGAACGAGCACGCTCTCCAGATCGACGTATGCGGCTATGTTACTTCGACTTGCGGAGACTTCATCGGTCGGCTGGAAGCCGATTATTCCCTGAGAACCGATTGCTGCCGGCTGACCTTTTGCCGGACCATCGAGAATGGGTTGACCGCCGTTCGCATACGATGCAGAGTCTCCCGCTCCAATTGCATAAGTGTCAACTCGAAACTCTGCGCCCGCGGCAATCTTGACTGGCAGACGATTCCCCATTGTCAAGGAGCGGACAACGTCGAGATTGCTGGTCCACTCATTTGCACGCTGCTCGCCGATGTAGAAGTCGGTTGGGCTGTTGACACCCATCGACGCATTGTTGCTGTTGTGAACGTCGTAACTGAACCGATTGCCGCCAACTGTCGAGCTAACATCCCAATGCCACTGACGAACCACACCGCGCATGCCTGCGGACGCGGAAAAATCACTGATGCCGAAATCACCTCGCGGGTGAAAACCGTCCGGATGAATCGCGCGAACCGTGTTCGTCGCTTCGAGCGGCAGGTGGAACAACGCATACGACTGCGCGTGTCGTTGCGTCAGATTTGCAACTAAATACGCCTCGGCTTCCCCTCCGATCGGGGCGGCCGCGTTCAATGAAATACCCGCTCCGCGAGATTCGCCGTCACCTTCTGCATTTCGCACAACCGGTGGGTTCGAGTTACGTGGGTCGCCTGAGAAGTATTGCACCCTTTGATCAGGATATGCGCGATTGGTCGCCCCCCGGTGACTGACTTCAGAACTCAGAGTTGCATAGCCGCCTTCCTTGAACCGAATCCCGTACACGATTCCCGCGTCGACAACACCTCCGTCGTGAAAACGTCGCCCGCCCTCGGACGAATGGACCTGTCCGAACGACGATCGTGCTTCAATGCCTCTGCTTCGCTTCAATATGATGTTGATCACGCCCGCAATTGCATCCGACCCGTACTGCGCTGCGGCACCATCACGAAGGATTTCTATTCGTTCAATTGCGATCGTCGGAATCGATCCGACATCGTTGGCGGCATTGCCGTTGAACACGGCCCCGCCAAGGATCACGGCAGGATTGTGGAGGCGTTTGCCGTTGACGAGTATGAGCACATGGCCCGGTGACAGGCCGCGAAGCGTTACGGGTCTGGTGCCATCGTCGCCTCGTGGTATGTGCGCACTGTTCGAAGTAGGTATCAACCGCTGCAGAATTTGCCACGTCTCGACAAGTCCCGATGCCTCGATTGCCTTTGACGTCAAGACATCGACGGGCACGGCTGATTTGGTAGACGTGCGATCACCAACGCGCGTTCCGAGGGTAACGCTCGGCGTTAGTGCTACGGCCACGGTGTCCTGCGCACGTATGCCTGGGGCGACCGTAAAAAGAACTGTCGCCAGCAGCAGCAACGGTGCACGTATCAAGCAGTCGCCCGCGACCGCTGCAATTCCCTAATGGATTTCACCCACCGGGGCCATGGTCTGTCGCCAGACATTCGGCCAATATAGCAAACTGGCCGGTCATCGGCGCCGTCGGTGCTGCCATGGACCAAACGACGGAACCGACCTGGACATCGCTGAGATAAAAATGTCAGGCTGGCTTCATCTCTCGGAAAAGCCACGCCCTCGCGAGGTTCCAATCGCGCTTTACTGTGGCCGGCGATATGGAGAGGGCTTCGGCCGTCTCCTCGATAGACAATCCGCCAAAAAAAACGACACTCCACGACGCTGGCCGCATCGGCGTCCACAAGCTTGAGATAGGCCTCGTGGACGAGGGCCGTGGTGCCCATTGTCGTATCGCCATTCCAGTTCCTGCGCTGGCGGCGGGCAAGCAAGCGGAGCTCCTCGTATACAATGGGAAAGATTTGTTCCAGTGCGCGACGATCGCCTCGCTCGAGGTCTGCAAAGAGGCTCGTCACAGTTCCTGCTGGTTCATCGTCGCTCACGAACGCTCGTCCGCTCGCGTTGGTCCACCGATTGAACGCTGCTTCATCCCGCAAAAAGATGCGGTCGTTGCTCACGGTTGGGAACAGGCGGCGTTAGTCGCCCGGATCTGCACCTACAATCACTTGATGGTGAATCGTTCCAGCATCTGATTGAAGCGGGGATCGTTGCGTAACGGATCGAAGCCCGGCCAGACCTTGAGAAACGGAACGCTTATTTCGCGTCCTGAGGGCATGGAAAGCATCAACTCGATCATCTGGAAGGCGCGGTCCCCCTCTCCAACCAGTCCGAAAGCCTGCACGGCGATTCCCATGACGGCGGTAGCCAGTGGCCCGGTCGTCGCAAGAGGAGCCAGACTCATGGCTTTTTCAGATTCCTTGATAGCCCGCTGGCGGTTGCCGAGATCTGCGTAGGCGAGTCCAAGCGCCGCGTGGATCTCCGGCTGATTCGGATGCGCCGCGAGGCTGTCTCGCAGTTGCGCGACCGCCTTCGAGTATTCTGCTCGAGCCGGGTTGCGTTGCCCGAGGCCCCGCAACATATCCCCGCGCATTAGCGCATTCGGGCTGTAGACAAAGCCATCGGTACTAAGGTCGGATCGCGAACGATCCAGCATTTGCAATCCATCGCGATATCGACGCTGCACCATCAGCGCGGTGTACCTGCCAAAGGTCGCCATTCCGCGCTGGTCCCACGTCGGGGGAATCGCGGCAGTCTGAGCCAACAAAGTGTCCGCCGTTCCTTTCCATCTCAGATACGATTGTCCCTTGATGATGCGCATTTCGTAATCCTCAGGGGAAATGGCTATCAGCCGGCTGAATTCAAGGGAACCCAGATCTTGCCGGCGCATGCTGCCATAGGTCCACGCGGCATACCAGAAAGGAAATGGATTGCGAGGGTCAAGTTTCTGTGCGAGATGGAACTGCTCGATTGCATCCTCGGAACGACCCCCAAGCCGATACGTGAAGCCGAGTGCCACTATGAGATTCACATTGTGGGGCACCTTTTGAAGTGCATGTTCGAGATCCACAATGGCAGCAGGCGTGTTTCCAGTCTGGCTCAGGTATTCGGCGAGCGTCTCGTGCGCGTCGACGAGCCCGGAATCGAGACGCAGCGCCGTTTCCGCCTCAAGTCGCGCCTGCTCGAGTCTCGCCCGCGTATTGTCATACACCGCCGCGCTCTTCATATGACTCATGCCAAGCTTTGCGCGATTGAGAGCGAACGAAGGATCGAGTGCTCGTGCCTGAGCGTAAAATGCCTGTGCGCGACGTACAGATTCCTGTGGCGGCTGATCGAGGACGTTTTTCGGCATGGCGGCCAGCTCGACGTCTCTTCCCCGGAGATAAAGCTGGTAAGCAATGGGATTGGACGTTTCCGCCATGGTGGTTCGCGCAGCCTCCGCAGCAGAGGTTGTGATGTTCAGCGTGGAAAGAATCTGTTTTGTTGCGTTAGGCACGAGGATCGCCAGCTGCGCTGACGCCAGCGGATAGCGTCCAGACCACAATTCGCGCCGGGTCGTGGCGTCAACGATTTCAAGATGAAGTTGATTTGCCGGTGACTTTTCTATTTTACCGGCTATCGCGTACTGTGCTCCCAGCTCGCCTTTCAAACGGGGCAGGGCAGTTTCGAGATCTGTGTAAGAAGACGAGGACAGGTAGCCCGACACCGCGATATTTCTGTAGCGTGAAAGCTTGTTGCGCAGCTCTTCCGCGAGCACGCGGCCCAGATAGGATTGGCTGTCTAAAGGTTGTAACCCGTTGAAAGACATCACGGCGATCGAGACGGGGCGCGCCTGAGCCGGGCTTGCGGGGCGACCATTGATCTCCCGATAACGCGAATAGCTCCACAAAATGAGGCCAGCAACGAGCAACGCACCGGCTGTCATTGAGAGCGTCAGTCCTGAAAAGAAGCGAGGCAGTGGTCCAGCAGCTGCGTTACGGGGCGACGAAGAGACCAGATTCTTTTCGGATTCTCTCAATGCGGCGAGCAATTCACTTGCAGAGCTGTAACGGTCGCGGGCCTCCTTCTTGAGACAACAGTGGATGACATCAGCCAATGCACGCGGAACGTCCGGCCGGAGAACATGAAGTGGCGCAGGCTCGTCAGTCCTGATCGCAGCTATTATCTCTTCGTCAGTCTCCCCCTGAAACGGTCGTTGCACGGCGAGAATCTCGTATAGCAAAACACCCACGCTCCAGATGTCGGAGCGTGCGTCAAGCGGTTCGTGCCGAGTTTGCTCAGGACTCATGTAGGCGACTGTGCCGGCCGTGAGAAGCATCTCACGCTCATGCGCTCCCATCAGTTTCGCAATTCCGAAATCGAGAAGCTTCGCCGTGCCTGATTGCGTGATGATGACGTTTGCCGGCTTTACATCGCGGTGTATGATTCCTGCGCCGTGCGCCGCGGCAAGGGCGCTCGCCAGTTGGATGCCGACTGCGATTGTCTCGTCGACTGGCATTGGACCGCGCCGTGATTTCTCGCGCAGGGTCTGTCCATCGTACCACGCCATAGCCATGAACTGTCGGCCATTGGGTGCCTCGGCGATGTCGTAGACCACTCCGATATTCGGGTGGTCGAGCGCCGATGCTGCACGTGCTTCGGCCAGCAGGCGAGCCTGAGCCGCCGGATTTGATTCATCTCGTCGCGGAAGAAACTTTAGCGCGACGATTCGGGCGAGCCGCGTATCACGAGCCTTATACACAACCCCCATTCCGCCGACACCAATTCTTTCGAGAATCTCGTAGTGCAGGATCTTGCCGTCGGCATCTGTGACCGCGTCCCGTTCGCTGAGCTCGAGCGCAGACAATGCGGGACCAATCAGATCCTGCGACAACTTCTCGAAAAAATCTCCCGAAGCATCATGCGCGGTGAGCAGGGAATGCAGCTCGGCCTCGAGGGCCGAATCGCCAGCAGAGACTTCGCGCAAATACGTGTGGCGCTCCGGTTCTCCGAGAACGCACGCTTGCTCGAAAACTGACTTGATTTTTTCGATTTGCGCTGCGTTTATGCTGCGTTCCTGCATTGAGCTCCTGGGGGCGCCAGCGCGCCTGAGGTGGAAAGCCCTTTCACAAACAACTACACGAAAAGCAGCCGTTGGAGCTCATCGACTCGTCTGCCCCGATTGAATATCCGAAATGCAGTGCAAATGAGAAAGCCTGCTGAGCCGGTTTGGCGGGGCTGCTCAAGGAAAAGAACCCAGTCGATTGATTTGACGGGGTCTCTCGTTCCCCTTCGACCGGGACCTGGAAGGAACAGTTCCCAGAAGCGGGCTCGTCATTGCGGAGGGCTGCATGGCGTGGTTCCTCAGGTCGGGTGTCACTGATGGAAACACGAACCGTGCGTGATTTGGCTCATCGATCCGGGATTCTTTGCCGTGGATCAACCACGGTGGTTATGATGTCCCTGCGCGTCCTGAACCCAATTAGTTCCGACCGTCCTTCGCATGCTGTCGGCGCGTTAAATGCGAATGGTGAGCCCGCGATGACGAACATCGCTAATGCTGGTATCACCAGGATTCCGATGGTCAAGCTATCGTCTTCTACAACCAGTCCCCAGGCAGCGCTGTCGTGATGGTATTCACGTGCGCACCGTTTGCGGAGTGTCACCTCCAGCGCTCGATGTTCGCCTCGCAACGACGACGACTGTGTCTTCCGTGATGAAGCCACGTCGGCGACCGCGCGGCCTGGAATCAAATACGGCTCTATTGATTGGGGTATCGGCCGCGGCCCTGGCCGCGTGCGCTAAAGTCGGCGAGGATGTTTTCAATCACGAGTCCGGTCCTTTCGACGAGCCGATCAGGAAGTGGGTTCTCGCGCACCAAAATCCCGAGGCGCGAAAGATGTTCTTGCTCATAACTACAGCAGCGGCACCCGCTGTGATTATACCGTGCACCGGTGCCCTCGCTGCGTGGCTTTGGCGTCAACGCGGGTTGGCGATAGCCGGTGCGGTCGTTCTCTCGCCGGCAGTTTCATCAGCAATCTTTTTTGCCGTGAAGCAGATCTACCGGCGCAAGCGGCCTGCAGGGGGCGCCAGACTTCACCAACTAACGTATGCATTTCCCAGCGGGCACTCGGCCGCCTCGGCCGCAGTCTTCGGCACAACGGCCTATGTCCTGGCGCGTGAGGGGATGGTTCCGGCTCGAATTGCAGCAGCGCTCGCGGGTGCCGGAACGCTGCTCGTCGGAACTAGCCGGGTCTATCTTGACGTCCACTGGACGACCGATGTGCTGGGCGGATGGAGCGTTGGGGCTCTCGTCGCGGCATTTAGCGCGTTCGTTTACGAGCGAGTGCGCCGAAAGACGCGGCGACTCCAATTAGGCACAAACAAATGGTGATGGGGCGCCCCAGCGCGAATGGGACAACATCTGCGGCGCTGAGGGCTTGACCTCTGGGCTCTCCATAGCTATCTGGCTCCCTCCGTTCAATTCAAAGCTGGGCGCGAACCCAATAACAGACTGCATCTCCAGCTCTCGTGAGAATCCCCCTTGCGTTCACTGCCGGCAGATCAATCTGCTTGCACAAAGTGAGGTCCGCTGCAAAGGTGCGTTCCATACCTGTCGCGACTCCGGCGTCGGCTACCACCACCCCACACTCCAGATTAAGGGCAAAAGAACGCGGGTCGAAGTTGATAGAGCCGACAAGACCTACTTCGCTATCCGTGACGAGAGTCTTGCAGTGAATCATCGTCGGCTGGTACTCATAGATCCTAACACCCGCAGAGAGAAGCTTTGGCCAAACGTGCCAGCTCGCGCGTCGAACTAGGGGCATGTCATGATAGGGGCCGGGTACAATGATTTTGACGTCCACTCCCCGCCGACTTGCGGCACAGAGATTTTCGATGAAGGCCGGAGTCGGAACGAAATAAGCGTTGGTGATTTGCAAGGATCGTGTAGAACCGCTGATCAACGCCGCCATCGTCCGCTGTGCGGCTGACGATCCAAAGGCGGGCGTGCTGACAATAATGCACGCTTCCATCCCCCCAGCGTGCTCAAGAGGCGGGTAGTCCCGCGCATTCAACAGGAGTTCCATTGTAGTCTGGTTCCAGTTGTCCGCAAAGGCGGCCTGCAGGCTGGACACGGCTGGACCTCTCACTCGCGTATGCGTGTCCCGCCAGTGCTGCGCGTTGTCCGCGCGTCCCGACCACTCGTCTGCGATTCCAACCCCTCCGGTAAACCCCACCTCGCCGTCGACGATCAGGAGCCGACGGTGTGTCCGGTGATTGTAGCGCATCCAGGTGTTCCATCGAACGCGGCGAAAAAAAACCACTTGGCAACCGGCGGCTTCCATTCGTTGCAAGAGCTCGGTCGACATACTTTCAGAGCCTTCGCTGTCGATCACAATGCGGACCTTCACCCCTCGTTGTGCAGTCTCACAGAAAAGCTGTGCGAACCGATCCGGAATGTCGTCACCCTTCCACCACACGTACGTTGAGAAGTGCACAGTCTCGCGGCTTGCCCGGATCGCATCGATCATCGCCGGAAAGATCTCCTCGCCGTTCAGAAGCACGTCCACCTGATTGCCGTGGCTCGGCGGTTCGCCAGTGGCTCCATGCAATGCCCGCAAGAAAGCGGATGGGTCGTCAGCTATAGGGGGTGCGGCATTCACCAGATCCTGCCGGTTTGCATCCGCGTTGATTGCCAGCGTCATGTAGACGAACCACGCTATCGCTGGAACGAGGAGCGATAGAATGACCGATACGACGGTCATCATGGCAGAGAAGTAGTGTGCCGTCATCCCCCCGAAATCTATGCTCAAACAAACGGTCGAAGGAACTTGGGTAACCTCGATCGCATCTGTGACTCACCGGAGTCACCGGTCGAGCAGGAAACCAGCCGTCGCAACGCTGACGGATTTCAGAATCCAAGAACCCGACAGGAGTTGCCCGCCTCCTTCCTCAAACGACTCTTCGACCGATAGAGATCCAGTTCGAGCGCCGGCGCGCGGAGTCGATTCGATACCGGATAACCCCGTTTGATCTCGAATCGTATAATGTGCCGAAATCAATTGGCTAACCTTGGAACACCCGCCCGCATTCGCCACAAAGGCAAGGCACCTGACCAGAGTTTGCCATGGGTGCGCCTGGCTGAAGATCTTCCGACAATCTCGACTTTCGGTTTTTCACCATATCTCTGTGGCCTGTGGCATGCGTGCGGGCGCGGCTGGGCCTGCTCTCGAAAACCCCTACCTGTTGCCGACGTTGCAGCAGTGGGTGGGTGGAGAGACATAGGAACCCTGCTCAAGTGCTACACCCAGGCTGATTCGGACACGATGCTCGCGGTAATGGAGTCGCCGAAGAAGATCAGCGAGAAGGCCGTTTCAAGGTGATTTCCCGCCAAACGGGTAAAGAAACGGGTAAGGAGATTTCACGAAGCAGAAAGCCCTATCGCGTAAATAGCGACAGGGCTTTGAGTTTAAACAGTTGCCCCTCCAGGTTTCGAACCTGGACTCTCCTGATCCAGAATCAGGCGTGTTGCCAGTTACACCAAGGGGCAGAATAAACCGCTCCGGAAGCCCGAGGCGGTCTTCCAAAGTAGTCAGTCAAAGGCCGCAGTTCAATTGCTCCCCGGCCCGACGCCGGTTCCCTGCTCCCCGACCCATTCCAGCGCATTCCTGACTACGTAACGCGCAATCAGGATCTTCTTGAGCGAATGTCCGGCGAACGGAATTGAAAACTCTCTCACTTGCCCCTTTCCGGCCGCAACGATACCCGGGTCCGCACCCCGATAGCCATCATGCGCGCCTCGCACCAATGCGATCCTCAATCCCGGCGGCAGTGACCTTACCAAATCCGCCATCGCAAAGCTTTCAGGTCCCGAAGGCAGCGCCGAGCTGAGAAAATCCGCGGCGGTTATCTGCAGATGCCCGCGGCCTCCAGGTGCCATCGCGATCACACCGGTTACCGTCGGCGCACGAACATGCGCTACGGTCCACATCGCGACCTCCGCGCCGAGTGAGTGACCCATCAGGAACAGCGGCAGCTTCTCGCCATGAAATTCGGTGAGAGACTCGGACATGGCCTTCGAGATTTCGACACCGATCACAGAGTCGCGCGTGGCCTCGGGAACATCAGGCATGGACTTGAGAAGCGACCGCAGATCGAAGCCCACAACTGCGTAGCCTTCGGTAGCCAGGAAATCCGCAAGCTGCTGATGCGGCTGCCAGAAGCCTATGTCGTTGCCGAAAAAAATTATTGTCCCTCTTCTGGCTGCGACCCTCGGCGGATAAACGAAAAAATCTGCCGAGCGAAGGGCTGAAAGCCGCGGGACATAGTCGGGACGGGCTATCGGACGGGGCCATACAATGCTCCCCGTTATGGCAAGGGCTGCCAGGACAACCGCTAGGGCGAGAACTATCCTCTTTGACAAACCATTTCCACCTCATTCGACGTAAATCCTCCCGACGGCTTCCAACAAAGCGGCCGCAGGGAGAACTTTGACCCACTCAACCAACCATTAATGAACGGCCATGCAGCCTGACGTATCGTATTGTAGTGGCAAACCCGCGCCAAAGTTTCGGCACCCGATCGGATTTCGAGCTGGCCACGCCATGGCGCTTCTTATGGCGATTGTCATGGCGACACTCGCCGGCTGTCGCGACGTCGGACCCGCCTTCGGCCCCACAGTCCCTGCCGCGCGAGCGAACGCGGAGGGCCTTTTCGGTGGCATCGCCGAACGATTCACAAACGTTCAGCGCAACCCGAAATTCACGGTGGCGCGTGGCAAGCTCGGGAAAAACGCCCTGACTCCCTCCGCGATCTTCAACGACACGGCTGTCTGGACGGCGACCGGAACCGACAACACGCGTACAGTCACGGTCGAAGGGTCATTCGCCAACAACCGTTACCTCTTCGCCGCGAAGCCCGATGCGGCAATACCCCATATCGCTGGGGACTCTCGCCACCTGATGGTGCTCAAGCGACTGAACGACGACGAGTATGAGTGGTTCACCAATGTCGACATCGCGGCCGGAGCGATTACTGCCAACGACATGAAGAACGTCGTCGCTGCACTCATGAAATCGGCGGAGCATCGTACGCCGGCCGCGGTCCGCGAAGACTACCGCGCAGGCTTTCCGCGGACTACCGCTGCACTCGGGCGCCTGTTCTCGCTCGATTCCCTGAAGCTCGTCCGCGATGCCGATTCGGCCACGACCATTACGCTCGGAATCAGGCTCGATCCCGACAGGCTGCGATCCGCGATGCCGGCCTTCGCGGAATATCTCGCCAAATACTCGACCGAATCTCGCTATCGCGCAGTCGTTACAGACAAGCGCGGAGGACGATGGATCGAGATGTCGGGCGAGAAGAACTTCATGACGCTCAAGCTGCGAACACGCGATGGCCACTTCGCACCGTTGAGCGGACCGCCGCGGGAGATTCCGCGGGACCTGCTGCTCCAGTCTGACTTCACGACGAAGATCATGCTCTTTCACGTTGGATATTCAAAGATGCTGAGCGAGGTCACGCTTCTCGATAGCGAGCACGAGCGAGGATGGCTTGTTCGTTTCACGCATGAGCCGGAGTGGCAGCTTCCACCGACCGTCGGCTTCTTCATTCGCACACCGCTTCGCAGACCGTTCGAAAGTCCGGGTGGGGTCTTCCGACTCGCACTTCTCGACTCACCCGGCAAGCAAACGATCATCGGGCGGCGAACATCAGCGACTGTCCAGGAAAGTACGATCCTTCGATTTCTGAACCGACTAAGCGGCACGGCGATGGGCGACTTTGTGGGAAAGGCTGAAGCTGAAGAGAATCGCTTCAGCGCCGACACGTTCAACGCAATGCGGCTCGACACGAGATCGCTATTGCAATAGGGAGACGTCTCGAAAACAAAAGGCCGCAGGATCCAATGGATTCTGCGGCCGGCTGCCTGGACCCTCGGGGGTCGTTATTCGTGCCACGCGCGCCGTCATTGGAACTCTACGTCCTACCGAACGGCGGCGGGCAGCTACTCTAAAGACCTTCTACACCTGCATCCGCAACGAGTCGCGAATCGAAATCATGGAGCTGAGGGGAATCGAACCCCTGGCCTCTGCAGTGCGATTGCAGCGCTCTCCCAACTGAGCTACAGCCCCGCGCATTGTCCGCGACAAGCTGTACTCGCCTCGTGGAAGAGGCATCAACCCGTCGCACCGGGCCCAAACATCGAAGCCCCGCAAAAAGCTGGCGGGGCTCAGACTTGATTCAAGTTAACCGATACCAGCTGTTTGTCAAGCAAAACTCTCGATCGTCGGCTTGGTTCTACTGGGGTAACTCCTTGCCTGCAAACACGATACAAGACCGCTACCAGGCCGTTACACCTCCGCCAAGAAGCGCGATTACCTCGCCGCTGCCCGGTAATCGACCGGTATTAATGATGCAGCTGTCCTCCTTCATGACTTCGAGCGCCGCCTTCGCCATAAAGAAATATCCGAGATGTTCGTCTTGAAAGTCGTGTCCCACTGATCTTCCGAGACATCATCGATCGATACCTGATTCTTCTGATACGCCGCGTTGTTGACGAGAATGTCCAGCCCCCCAAGCTGCTTCACAGTTTCGGCAACGGCAGCCTGACAGAACTCGCTGCTCGTCACCGCTCTCCCAATCCCGGAATCTCCTCCGGTCACTAGCGCGACCTTATCCATGAGCTTGCCCGCCGGACGATAAAGAGGCGCCTCGAACTTCGGGCGCGGACGCATTTCACTCTCCAACCCCGGTGAATTCTGATGCTGTTGGGGAATTGCCGGCTTCACATAAGACCGCTGGGGTTTTTTGCGCCAGGTTTTTTCTTGCCGTCGCCATACTCACCTCTGTATTTGCTTT
>JANYKY010000365.1 GCA_025357975.1 Gemmatimonadaceae bacterium | reverse complement strand
GCAGCGGAGTACTATCTGGTACAAATGGGTCAGCTGTTGATTTAATTCGGGCTACGGACATTCGGGCACCCGCACGCGCACCGCTTACGGGTGTCAGGTGTCAGGTGTCAGGTGTCAGGTGTCAGGCGTCGGGTGTCGGGTAATGGTTAACGGTTAACGGAGTCTCAGTGAATATCAGAACAATCGCATTTTTCGCGGCAACGGCAGGGGTGTGGCTGGCCGCAGGATCAATCTATGCGCAGGAATCCGGAATCGCGGTCGGAACGCGCGCGCCCGCGGCGGCGGTTACTACACTCGACGGTAAGCCGGCGAATATCGCTTCCTACATTGGAAAAGGGCCCGTCCTCATGGAGTTCTGGGCGACATGGTGCCCAAACTGCCGAGAGCTCGAGCCAGCTTTGCTTGCGGAGCAGAAGAAGTATGCTGGGCGCGTGCGATTTGTTGGGGTGGCGGTGTCCGTGAACCAATCACCGGCCAGGGTGAAGGCGTATGTAATGAAGCATGGTATCCGGCACGACATTCTGTTCGACACAAGTGGAGCTGCGACTGAGGCGTATGATGTTCCGGCCACGTCGTACGTCGTTGTGCTCAATGCGAAGGGGAATGTTGTGTACACCGGGCTCGGAGGCAGGCAGGATCTCGAGGCGGCGATTCGAAAAGCGCTATAGCCGGCCCCCCGGCTGAAGTTTGGCACTGAAACCGTGGGCCTTTCAAACCGTACGGTGATTCAAGGAGTCGAACTACCGCATTCCCGAATCGTACAGCCCCGGAACCCTCCAACGCCGCCACATCATGATGCGATCCCGGTTTATCCTCCGCAGCGCAGTCGCTCTCGCTATTGTCGTCACCGCCGCGTTCATACCGGTCCGCGCGCACGCTCTCGGCGATGTGACCGCGCCACGTAATGCCACTGTCGACGCGCGCGGCGCGAAAATCATTCAAGTCTACGCCGCAGCAGGTGGCCTACGGATAGAAGGTCGCACCGGCATCACACAGGTGAAGGTTCGTGGTACTGCCCACGCGTCATCGCGTGACCACCTCGAAAACATCAAGCTCATCGCAGAGCGCAGAGGTGATGTGGTTTACATCAAGGCAGATATCCCCGAGAACAACGGATTCTTCAGTTTTGGGAACTACAATTCTGCACTCGATCTGGTGATCGAAGTTCCTCAAACAATCGCGCTCGATGTCGAAGACGGAAGCGGGGATTCGAAGTTCATCAACGTTGGGCCGCTGAAGCTACTCGATGGTTCCGGCGACATAGAAATCAATGGCGTGAAGGGAGACGTGAGCGTGCAGGACGGTTCAGGCGAGATGACGGTCGAGAGCGTGGATGGAACTGTTCGGGTCGTAGACGGGTCGGGAGGTATCACCGCCTCGAACATTGCCGGTGATTTCATCGTTGAAGCCGATGGCTCAGGCGACATTGACGTAAGCCATATCGCGGGAAATTTTACTGTTCAGGCCAAGGGAAGCGGAAGCATCAGCTCCAGTGACGTAAAGGGCAAAATCGACATTCCGGACAGACACCGTAGAAGAAGCGGCCACTAGACCTCACTCCAAGAGAAAGTCATGGCAGTACCATACTCTGCCGTTCCAGAGAGCTCCGAAGCAGCCATCACCATTTCGCGCGATCGTGCATCGATGGCCGAGTGGACGATTTATGCCGTCCTTCTTGCTTCGGCTTCGATTGTCATTGGGCTCGTGTGGGACATCTCGTGGCACCGGACGATAGGTAGAGATACGTTTTGGGCGCCGCCGCACATGTTGCAACAGGCTGGTGCAATCATCGCCGGATTGAGCTGTGGTTATCTGGCACTGAGCACCACGTTCGCGGGCTCTGCGGCAGATCGAGCGACTTCGGTGAGATTCTGGAGATTTTTTCAGGCGCCGCTCGGCGCATGGGTTTGCATCTGGGGCACGATCATGATGATCACCTCCGCCCCGTTCGATAACTGGTGGCATAATGCGTACGGGCTCGATGTGCAGATCATCAGCCCGCCGCACATGATCCTCGCGTCGGGGATGATCGCCGTCGAGATCGGTGCGATGATGATGGCACTTGGCGCGCAGAATAGAGCGATGAGTGAAGAAGACAAGCGCCGCTTTGGGTTTATCTTCGCACTCGGCGCGTCGGTCGTCGTGTTGATGGCTGCTGTGATGCTCACCGAGTACGCATCGTTTGCTAACGACATGCATGGTTCATCTTTTTATATCGCGAGCGGACTCGCTTTCCCTCTGTTTCTGATTGCATTCGCGAGAGCGTCGAGGCTGACGTGGCCAGCCACTCGAATTGCGATTGGTTACATGTTGATCACGATGATCGCGATCTGGGTTCTTCAGCTCGTGCCGGCCCAGGCGAAGCTGGCGCCGATCTACAATCCGGTTACCAGGATGGTTCCGCCGGCCTTTCCCCTGCTTCTTTTCGTCCCTGCGATTGTCATCGATCTGGCGCTGGCGCGATTCAAATCCCTGAACGATTGGTTCTTGTCAGTCGTTATCGGCGTGAGCTTCGTGCTTGTGATGGTGGCCGTGCACTGGTTCTGGGCTGACTTCATGCTTTCGCCGGCGGCGCGCAATTTCTTCTTTGGCGCGGATCACTGGGACTATTCGAGCACACTCGGGCCGTGGAGATACAAGTTCTGGAATCTCGACATGGATGGCGCCGGAAACTGGAGCGCTGTTGCCTTCGTGATCGGACTCGCAATCGCAGTAGCCGTTGCTACGGCGTCTTCGAGGATCGGTCTCGCGTGGGGCAGGGGATTGTCGAAGGTGAAGCGTTGAGACGCACCTTCGGGCGTACTGCGCTTGTTGCAGCTCTATATCTGGTAGCATCCGCTCATGTTGGCAGTCCGGATGCGTGGTTCGAGGGTAGCGCTGGTCCGTATCATTTGATTGTACAGATCGAGCCAGCGGGTGTAGTTCCCGGAGTTGCCAAAGTGTTCGTTCGCGGTGTTGGCGAGCAACTCAGCGTGGTAAGCGTGCAGGCGAACAAGTTCGACGCGACCGGTGGCGCACCACCACCCGAGCCAGCGTCCGCAGTTGCAGGTGATCCTGGGCTGTTCGAGGGGAGGCTGTGGATCATGAGCGGTGGATCCAACAGCGTTACCGTTTACGTCAACGGCGCGAAGGGCGCGGGTAAGGTGATCGTACCTGTAGTAGTGGTCGCTTATTCGCGTCTCGAGCTTGGGAAGCCGATGGGATTAGGCCTCGCGGCGATGGGCATTTTTCTTTTTGCGGGTCTCGTTACCATTGTCGGCGCCGCGGTGAGGGAGAGCATGCTAAGCCCGGGTGAAGCACCGTCGGCGCAGAATAGAAATCGAGCTCGTATCGCAATGACTGTGACGAGTATTTTGCTCGTTGTTGCGATCAGCGGGGGATGGCGGTGGTGGAGCACTGATGATGCGTCGTACGTGAAGAACATGTACAAGCCGCTATCGTCGAGAGCGTCCCTCGTGGCAACGCCGACCGGTGAATCGTTGAATCTCGCTATCACTGACGGGTCGTGGATTCATCGCGCTGACTCGATGTGGATGCACGCGCACGCACAATCTGCGTTCACACCGCTCGTCCCGGATCACGGCAAGCTGATGCATCTTTTCATCATTCGCGACGACATGTCGGCATTCGCACATCTCCACCCGGCTACGAGCGATTCCGCAAGCTTCCTGGCGAAATTGCCGTCTCTCCCGGCCGGGAAGTACAGAGTCTTCGGCGACATCGTTCACGAGAGCGGCTTCAGCCAGACCCTGGTGTCGTCGATAAATATACCGGCGGTGGAATCGTATTCGCAGCAACCTCTGGGCGACCCGGACGACTCGTGGCTTGCACATTCGGTGACTGCGGGCGCGACGAAGGTCGCGCTCGACGACGGGGCAGTGATGGAATGGGTTCGCGGAGCCGGTCCCATTGTCGCCGGGTTGCCAGCGCCGCTTCATTTCGAGTTGCGCAACTCTGATGGTACGGCTGCTTCGCTGGAGCCCTACATGGGCATGGCCGGCCACGCGGTGGTGCAGCGGAACGATGGATCGGTATTCGTGCATCTGCACCCGATGGGAACCATCTCGATGGCATCTCAGATGGCATTCACGATGAGGCAGCCCGGCGACACGCTGAAAGGGGCGTTGGGAAAACGCGTAACCGAAGCGGAGACCTCGGCGATGGCCAGCGCCGCAGTGACTTCGAATGTCGTGTCGTTTCCCTACGCTTTCCCGAGAGCGGGCAATTATAGAATGTGGGTTCAGGTCAGGCATGGTGGCAGGATCCAGACGGCAGCGTTCGATGCCGACGTCGTGGCGCAGCACGTGCACTGAACTTGTCGATGGATGGCTAGCGGCGCGCGCAGCGTCGTGATGGCCCGGCACTGACGCAAACAGGAGCGTAACCTTGAATCGTAGAATCATTTCTTTGACCGCCGTCGCCGTTTTGGCGATCACCTCGCCTGCCTCGCTTGCGATTGCGCAGGCACCCGCGCCCGCACCGAAGGCCGCACCTTCGACGTTCGTGGAAAAACCAATTGGTCCCACTGTAGCGGCCAGCAAGCTTGGCGTTAGCCGTGCAGCCAGCGCGTCAAAGACACCAGTTGCTCACGACACCCGGCTTGGCGCTGGCAGGAACGTGGCGTTGATGGTCGTTGGCGGGGCGGCGCTTGTGATCGGCGCAGTCATCGGTGGCGCAGCAGGACTTCTGATCGCAGTTGCCGGCGCCGCGATCGGACTCTACGGACTGTATTACTTCGTTCAGTAGCGGAGCTCGCGCGCGTACCGCGCGCGTACCGCGCGCGGTACGCATCACTCCTTTCGGTGGAGCACCGCGAATGCATCAGCGAATCTCGTTCCTTTTGCGATCAGCCAACAAACCCTTTATCGGGCGAGCTGTCGTCCTAGCCGGTCTTATGCTAGTCGCACCAACGGTAGCGGCGCAGTCGATAACCGGAAAGATCACCGACGCTGAGACTGGTGCAGCGCTTCCTGGTGCGCGGGTATCCGTCAATGGAGGCGTGTCGTCCGCTGTGGCACGGTCCGATGGCAGCTACCGCCTTCCGGTCAACGCGGGCTCCCATGCCATAAGGGTCTCGTTCATCGGATACACTCCCGTGCGTGATACAGTGATAGTCACCGTCGACGGGACGATTCGGGATTACAAGCTGACGAAGGGCGGAGTTCAGCTCGACGAAAACGTGATCATCGGAACCCGCGCGAGCGACCGGACGGTTCTCAATGCGCCTGTACCGGTGGACGTGCTGACAAGCGCGGAGATAAAGCAGACCGGAGCTGTGGAGACGAGCCAGATACTTCAGCTTCTTGCTCCATCGTTCAATTTTCCAAGACCGTCCATTGCGGACGGCACGGACCATGTACGCCCTTCCACATTGCGCGGGCTCGGACCGGACCAGGTCCTGGTGCTGATCAACGGAAAACGGCGCCACACCAGCGCGCTTGTCAACGTCAACGGAACTATCGGACGCGGCTCAACAGGGGTGGATCTCAATGCGATACCAGCCAGTAGCATCGACCGAATCGAAATCCTGCGCGACGGTGCCGCAGCCCAATATGGCTCTGATGCGATCGCGGGAGTCATCAACATCATACTGAAGAGCGATGCGGTCACTGATGTTGGCGTCGAGGTGGGATCGGATTATACGGTTCTGGATAGCCTGCCATCGACATACGGCTCTCACCTGTCCGACGGAGACGTCACAGTGGTG
>JANYKY010000360.1 GCA_025357975.1 Gemmatimonadaceae bacterium | reverse complement strand
GTGACGTCTGTGCGTGGACGAGTGCGGCCGAGCGATCGCTTGCGGCGATCGACGTGAGCTTCCTCGTTCGGAGGCTTAGTTCAACGAACTCGTCACCGTCCCCGAGACACCTTTCCCCTTCGTCGCACAAGGCAAGAACATCGGCAACGCGGCCGTCCATTTCTGCTACGGTTGCACCGACATAATAGAAGTAAGGAGGGAGCTCGATTCCATTTTCCTTCGCCGCGGAAGCCGCGCGATCGAGCAGATCGAGCGACGTTCGGGCAAATCCGAGAGTGCTGAAGAATGAAGCTGCTTCAACAAGGGTCGACAGGCGCGTTTCGATCTCGATTTCATCGATCACTGCTACAAGCTCTTCGTAGCGTAATCTCCCCGCGCTCGGCGCACCTGTCTGCCAGAACAGGTCGAGTCCCGCTACGAGCCGGGCTTTCTCGGTGTGACGTCCGCGCTTGCCAAGCCTGTCCATCGCGGCATTGAGGTTTTCGATGTCGGAAAGAAGTGCCGCCGATGCCTTGCGCGTGTCTGCTCCACGAATTCGGTCTCCGAGCGACTGCGCCTGTGTTGAGAAATAGCGAACGTGACTGTCGATTAGCGCCTCTGTCTCGCCAGCCACGGCGAGCCGGCTCGACGCGAATTCGCAAACTGCATCCATTATCCGGAACCGCATCACATCCCGGGTGACCGTTGCCAGCACGAGCGACTTGTCGACGAGGCGATCGAGAAGGTCAACCACGTCGAATGTTTCGATCCCGTCGCCACTGCAGACTCGTTCAACTGCGGCAAGGTTGAAGGAACCAACAAATACTGAAAGCCGGTTCAGCAGTTTCTGTTCTGATTCCTCGAGGAGGTCATACGACCATTCAACTGTTGCATCGAGCGTCTGATGACGAGCAGCGCGCCGGTCCGTCGCTTTCAGCAGTCCGAGGCGCTCGTTCACCCGCGCGAGTATTTCCCTGGGGGTAAGTGACCTCGCTCGTGCCGCAGCCAGCTCGATTGCCAACGGCAAATAGTCGAGCCTGCGACACAGCTCAGCAAGAATGCGGCGATCGGCCGATTTGCCGGCTCCAGTTTGTGCAGCGCGTTCCTCGAAGAGCGCGATTGCGGCAATCTCGTCGAGTCCCTCGACGCGGATGATATGCTCGCCGTAAACACCGAGGGGCGAGCGAGTGGTCGCGAGCAATCGTATGCCTGAAGCGTTGGAAACGAGGTTCTCCACAAATGACGCGACAGCCTCGGTAAGTCGCTCGCAGTTGTCGAGAATCAGCAGCATCTCACGATCGCGAAGTGTGGCGGTGAGCGTAATCGCCAGGTTTTCACTCGCATGCTCCCGAATTCCCAGGGCGCGTGCGACGGTGGGGAGCACTTCGCTCTCGGCGGTGAGGCCGGCGAGATCGACAAACCAGACGCCATCCCTGAAACCCGTGGTTACGTCTGCGCCGACTTGCTGGGCAAGTCGCGTCTTTCCGACGCCTCCAAACCCCGCGAGCGTGATGAGCGCATGGTCGTGAAGGGCCGCGGTCACTCGTGCCACTGTTTCATCGCGCCCAATGAGAGTTGGAAGCGTACGTGGGAGGTTGGTGCGCCGCTCGCCACCAGATGTCGGGGCGCTCGAGATGGGGGGAGCACTGGACGTGTTTCGCGCGACTCTGGCGAATTCTGAAACGGGCAGGTTAGCTGGAACGAACCCTTCTTCAGCAAACCTTATTGCTTTTAGTTCCTGTGCGAATTCTTCACCGCTCTGGAAACGTTCCTCGGGTTCCTTCATCAGAGCGCGCCCGACGACTCCATTGAGAACGGCGGCCTCTCCCGACAGGGCCGGTACGTCGGCATTGCGTATGGAATGCGCGAGCGCCAGAAGATTGCCGCCGGTGAACGGTCTTGTGCCCGCGACCATCTCGTACAGAACTACGCCGGCTGCCCAGAGATCGGCGCGGAAGTCAGGAGTGATTCCGGTGGCCTGTTCGGGCGACATGTAGGCCACGGTTCCCGCAAATAGTCCGTCGCTGACTTCGGTTACGGGGTGCGGTCCGCTAAGCATGGCAACACCGAAGTCGAGAATCTTGAGAGTTCCATCCGGCGTGATCATGATGTTTGCCGGCTTGATGTCCCGATGCACAATGCCCGCTTTATGTGCGCGAGTGAGTCCGGCCAGCAACTGGATCAGGATGCCGATGGCCTCGTCTACGGGAAGTCCATGACTATCGATCCGGTCAACAAGCGCGTGACCATCGTAATGGGCCATCACCAGGTACGTCAGGCCATCCGACGTTTCTCCGATGTCGTGAATTGTGCAGATGTTGGGATGGTCGAGCGCCGACGCAGTGCGAGCCTCTTTGAGGAATCGTCGTTGAGCAGTCTCATCTTTCGTGAGCTCTGCTGATAAAACCTTGATTGCAACGCGCCGCCCCAGGCGTGTGTCGCGCGCGCCGTATACGATGCCCATGCCGCCAGCACCGAGGGCCGATTCGATTTCATAGGGGCCAAGCCGGGCGCCGGGCGCGAAGGTCGTCATCGTGTGGCGTTTGGCAGGCCAGTCACATTCAGGTTGCAGTTCGGTCGGGAAATATGCAACGAAACAATGTGTTCAGCTAAGGCGATAAGAGTGCCGTTGATTGACCGAGTGACCAAGCGCACCTAATATGGTCGCTACTCTTCGAATGGAATCGGCGCGATGAATCGCTGCAGCTCACGGCATATCATGTTTCTTGGGCTGTTGTTTTTGGCGCCGCTTACCACCGTATATGCCCAGTCTGGCTCGATCGCTGGCACGGTCAAGAGCGGAGGCCAGGGCCTTCCAGCCGTTCACGTCTATGCGCTGACCGGCCCGACGATCAGCGGGGAAGCTCAAACCAATGAGAGCGGATTCTACCGAATCAAGCTTCCTCCAGGCGAATACTCTGTCGTCTTCCGACTCCCCGGGTACTCGCAACGCCGCATCGAAGCTGTGCAGGTTGGCGCGGCTGGCGACAGAACGCTGGACACGGATCTCGGAATTCAGACGGTCGAGCTGAACAAGGTCATCGTGTCGGCGGGCCGGCATGCGGAAAGAGTTCTCGACGTTGCGGGTGCGGTCAATGTCGTCGACGAAGCAGCGATTCAAAGAAAAATCGCAACCAGCCCGCTCGATTACGTAATGTCCACGCCCGGAGTGGATGTTGCAGTCCAGGGACTCGAAGGCAGGCAGATGGTGGGTCGCGGCTTCAATGGAACGTTTGGGCCATCGTTGCTTCTGCTGTCCGACTACCGGAACGCCGCGCTGCCATCGGTGCGCGCATCGCTCTCGTATTTCCTGACTCCCAACGGCGATGACCTTGACCGGGTTGAAGTCATCCGTGGTCCTGCATCGGCGCTCTACGGTTCAAATGCCGCGGATGGAGTCGTGCATTTCATCACCAAGTCTCCATTCAATTCAGCCGGAACCAGCCTCAGCCTGACCGGAGGTGACAGGTCGTTGTTCGAAGGAACAGGTCGTTATGCGGCAGTGGTGAACGACAAGCTCGCGTACAAGTTTTCGGGGACTTACTTTCGCGGCCGCGAGTGGGAGGCCCTGCCACAGCCATCTGAGATCCAGGCTCGCAATCCTGTCGCCGAGCGCGTCAACGCCGAGTTCCGCGCAGACTATCGGTTTACTCCTGCTGCTGTCGGTGTGCTCACCGTCGGAACCACCGAAGCGCTTCGAAATGTGGACTACACTACGATCGGCACCTACCAGCTCGATCATTCACGAGCCGATTTTGCGCAGCTCCGGTTCAGCAGTGGAGCGCTCTTCGCGCAGGTGTACGTCAACTCCGCCAACAGCCCATCGGGCGCGACCGTCAATCTCCAGACTCGCCAGACGGCGATCGATCACTCGAACGTTGTTGCCGCACAGATTCAGAACGGCTTTGACTTCAGCAGGACAAACCTGACTTACGGCGTGGACGTCCAGCGCACGAATCCGCGGACCGAAGGAACAGTGTACGGACGTAACGAGAATGATGACAGCTCGATCGAGGCTGGAGTGTTTGCTCAGTCTTCAACAAAGCTGTCGCCGAAGCTGCAGCTCGTTGGTGCGGCGCGGGTCGATGACAACAACCGAATCCGCGGCGTTGTATTTTCGCCGCGCCTGGGAATTGTGTTCACTCCTTATGATGGCCAGCGTTTTCGGTTAAGCTACAACCGTGCGTTCTCGACTCCCACTCCCGGAAATCTTTTTCTCGACGTCGTAGCGGCATCGCTCAATCCGCTTCCGTTCACGATCAGGGCGGTGGGTGTGCCGAGGAACGGTTTTCATTTTGCGCGGGACTGCGGCGGGTTGTGCATGTCGTCGCCGTTTGCGCCGGGCCAAAAACTCCCGGTCGACGCGACACTTCTGTGGCCAGCGGTAGTGCAGATACTGAAAGCAGGCGGCGTTGATATTTCGGGCCTGCCAGCACCGAAGGCCTCGGACGTGAGTACCGTGCTTCGTTCGCTCGACTTGAGAAACGGATCGTTCGTGGCCGCCAGCGGCACAGTAAACGACATCCCGCGTCTGTTGCCAACGACGACAAACTCTTTTGAAGCGGGTTACAAGGGGCTCGTGGGTCAACAACTGGTATTCGACGGATCGGTATACGCCACTCAGAGAAAAAACTTCGTCACTCCGCTTGCTGTCGCGACACCCAACGTTTTTTTCTCAACGCCGTCACTTGCAGCGTATCTTGGCCGCTTTTTACCGGCGGCGCAGGCGGGTGCGCTGGCAGCGGCAATTGGTGGAGTGGATGGCAACGCGAAAGCGCCGGGCATTCCCGTCGCCACTATCGGTCCCACTGGAGCCTTCGGCGGCAGCGACATTCTTCTCACGTATCACAACGTGGGTGACGTGAAATTGTGGGGAGCCGATTTGTCCGCGGAGTACTTCGCCAATGACAATTTTTCATTTAGTGGATCGTACTCGTACGTGAGCGATAACCTGTTTCCGGCAACGCGCCCTGGCGATACAGACCTGTCCACCAACACTCCGCGCAACAAGGCGTTGTTGTCGGGACGTGCTCATACCAGTGTGCACGACGCGTCAGTTGAATTGCGTGGCCGATATGTAGGCGGGTTCAGAATGGTGGACGGGGTATGGAACGGTAACGTCGATGGCTTCAGCGTCGGCGATATTGAAGCGGGCGCAGCAATTCCCGGTTCGAGCGGCGCGCGGTTTACCCTGACCGTGCAGAACTTCACAGACAAGCGCCACTCTGAATTCTATCAGGCGCCGATTCTTGGACGCCTTGTCCTGGCACGAGTCAACTATCGTTTCTAGCCGGTTTGTCGCATGAGCGACGACCTCCGCACCCAGCTTCAGATGACGCTCGGCGATGCTTATAGACTCGACCGCGAACTTGGCGGCGGTGGAATGTCCCGCGTGTTCGTCGCGCACGAGACGTCGCTTGGGCGAGAGGTGGTGGTAAAGGTGCTGGCTCCCGACCTGGCGGCAGGGGTCAGTGCCGAACGATTCGCTCGTGAGATCGCGACCGCTGCGCGATTGCAGCAGGCCAACATTGTGCCGGTACTGACCGCCGGTGAGTCGGCTGGCTTGCCCTACTACACAATGCCCTTTGTGAAGGGAGAGTCGCTGAGGGCGTTGATGTCGAACGGCACATCGCTGCCCATGCCGGATCGAATCCACGTTTTGCGGGACGTTGCCCGAGCTCTTGCATACGCGCACGCAGAAGGTGTGATCCACCGCGACATCAAGCCCGACAATATTTTGCTCTCTGGCGGCACTGCTGTCGTGACCGACTTCGGGATAGCTAAGGCAATAAGTGCCGCGCGTACACAGGATGTTCATGCTCCGCGCAGCGACGACGGCACACTGACTCAGGTTGGCAGCAGCATCGGTACTCCGGCGTACATGGCGCCGGAACAGGCAGTGGGCGAGGCTGTGAGCACTCGATCGGATCTCTACTCGTGGGCCGTTGTCGCGTACGAGCTGCTTGCGGGCGTACATCCTTTTGCCGGGAAGACAGGTACCTCGCAGCTGATCGCAGCTCATATCGCGGAACAACCACGTCCACTCTCCGAGAGTAACGCGGAAATTCCGCGCGACGTTGCCGATCTGGTGATGCAGACACTCGCGAAGAATCCAGTAGAGCGACCGGCGAGCGCGAGCGACTTGTTAACGCGACTCAACACTGTCGTTACGCCGAGCGCTGAGCAAACCGCGCCAAATTCCGTGCGTGTTATGACGGTCGAGCTCCCTCCGCCCATGTGGCGACGTTTTGCGTTTGCCGGCGTAGGCGTCGCCGTCTTCGCTGGAGCCGGGATTTGGTGGCTGCTTCATCGTCCGCCCCTTACAGCGGTGCTGACGGCAAGCTCTCAATTGACTCGCCTGGCAGGAATGGAAGAGTCACCGACGATCGCGCCAGATGGCAAGTCCGTCGCGTATCTGGCATTTGGTCCGTCAGACAGTTCGGCTCACGTGGAATTTCGGAGAACAGACGGTGGTGATGCGGTTCAGATCGCGGGCGCATTGCGACCGACAGCATGGTCGCCCAACGGCGATCGACTGCTCGTTGCAGGGCCGCAAGGTCTGGAGGTCCGTCCCGCTCTCGGCGGCGAGGGAACTGTGATCGACCCGCGTGCGAGTTTCGGGTGCTGGTCACCCGACGGACGGCACGTCGCTTATTTCGTCGTTGACTCGTTATTCATCGGCGGAGAGGATCACGAGACTCCGCGATTCGTTACTCGAGTTCAGGACCCTCATTCTCCGGCGTGGTCGCCGGATGGGAAATGGATCGCGTTCGTGTCCGGGAACAGCGCCTATTTCCGCAACTACAACATTGCAGCGAGCAGAATCTGGCTGATCCCCGCCGCTGGCGGCACGCCAGTGGCTCTCACATCGTTCGACGGAATCAACACGAGCCCAACATGGGCTCCCGATAGTCGTCGCCTTCTCATTGTCTCGGCACTCGGCGGAGTGCGCGATGTCTACCAGATCAATCTCACAAGTCAGGGCAAGCCAGCGGGCACGGCGCAGCGGATAAGCACGGGACTCAACCCGTCGCTGATTTCTCTCTCCGCCGAAGGCAGCCAGCTCGCGTATTCGGTCGCGACGTACCAGACGAACATCTGGAAGGCACGGATTCCGAAAACTGGATGGATATCGAGTCGAGGTGCCATTCCAGTATCGAATGACCGTCAGACTACTGAAGCACTCGATGTCTCGCGGGATGGACGCTGGCTGGTATTCGATTCCGATCGGGCGGGAGTCATGCAGATCTTCCGGATGTCAGTTGACGGTGGACCAGTTCAGCAACTAACGCACGGATTGGGTTCATCGTTCAAGCCGGTATTCTCCCCCGATGGAAAAGAGGTGACGTATCACACTATCTCAAATGGGCTCAGACGTGTCTTTGTCATTGGGATCAACGGCGGGACGCCGGTGCAGGTTTCTCCTGGAACGGCGCCGGATGAGCGCAATGGCAACTGGTCTCCCGACGGAAGGCGCATCGCATGGGTGGTGCAGAATGCGGTCTCGACTGTTTCCCGCTGGAGGAACCAGACCATCCAGGTATCGACACGTGAGGGTGAAGGCGGGTGGAGTGCCCCAACCAATGTTGCCTTTAAAGGATTTCTTCTTAGCCCCGCGTGGGCTGACAGTGGGGCAGCCCTGATCGGCGTTGATTCATCGCTGAGCTATGTCTCTCAGCCGATTGCTGGCGGTGTGGCTCGGCGGATAAGCGGGCCAGTCAAGGATGACTGGCTGCCATCCGGAAACGCGGCAGGTGTTGTTTCGAGTGACGGAACAACGATGTATTTCCTCAACTATTCCGGAGCACGTTCGGGCGTTGTCGTCGCGTTGCGTCTGACCGATGGAGCGATACGTGAGGTTCTTCGCTTCGACGAAGCAGCGCGGCCCCACAGCAATGCGTCGATCGGTATCGCTGAGCACGCTGGCTGGCTTTACTTCACCCTTAGCGATTTGCAGAGCGACGTCTGGGTGGCGAAGGTGACAGGGTTGAAACCGCGCCCGTAGCGGACTCTGTCAGTAAACGTCGAGATCCTTCGCTGACACCACGCGCCCGCTGAAATGCGAGCGCACTTCAGAGAGCAGCGTTTCGTCTGAAGCCCCGAAGAAAAGCTGGTGTGTGAGAATGAGCAGCTTTGGCTTCGCCAGCGTTGCGATATCGCCAACTTCAGTAGCCGATGTGTGCGCGTGGGCATGATAGATCTGACGCAGTTTCGGAAGGGTCGCGAAGCCGGAGTTGGAATAGACCTCGTGAATCAGGACGTCGCATCCATTGCACTGGCGAGCGAACACGTCAGTCGGACGCGTATCGCCACTGATCACAATGGTCCGATCGGGAGTTTGAATGCGATATCCAAACGCGTACTTCCAGTCGGCGTGCGGAACGACAAAGGCGCTGACAGTGATTTGCGAGTCGCGAAATACCTCGCCTTGAGCAATCTCGTGAACGACCGATTTCCATCCGTTCATTGACGGACCACCGGAGGAATGAGTGCGCTCGGCGATGTCTTCCGCGTTGCCGTCGAGAATTCCGTTGACTAGGTGCTGTGTGCCGGGTGGTCCGTAAATATCGAGCGGTGCAACGCGCCCCTGAATCCACGGAGTAAGGATTACATCTGCGAGTCCGAGGGTGTGATCGGAATGCAGATGAGTAAGAAAGACGCGATCGAAGCGAGGCGATGGTTGCCCGTTTGTTGAGCGCGGCGCGAAGGCCTTGATTCCGTTTCGTCCAGCCGCGGCCGCGCGGCGCACGACTCCCGCTCCCGCATCGAAGAGATACGCGACTGAATCGACAACAATCGCGACAGCCGGGCCGCTGCGATCGGGATCGGGAATCGGCGTGCCAGTGCCGAGCATGACGATCTGCGTTCGTGACGACTGAGCGGGAACCGTTGACGGTGCGATGGAGGAACTCAGCACGCACACAACAGTCAGCAACGCGAGCCTCATTTTGTCGCTCGCTTCAGCTCAAATAAATAGCTCACTGACTCGCGCTCTATGTACGCGTAATTTTTCGGATCATCAGCGAGTGCAACTTCCACGACATTGAGCACGCCGGTCCGGCGCGTGCCGAATTCGGGCAGCAGTGGGCTGCGCGCTCCCGTTTTCAAGTCAACCTGTTCGACATGCACAGGCTCCGAGTTGCCCCGCTTAATCCACAATGACTTTCCGTCAGGACTATATCGAAGTACATGATCATCTGGCGTCAGGCCCGGGACACCCTCGGAGGCGCCATCGCGTATAGCGAACTGTCGGTAGACGTTGTCGGCAGTCATGGCGACAATGCTTTGACCGTCCGGGGATGCGGTCGCCGAGCGTATACCTTCGGGCGTGAATGCGCGCATCGCTCCCTCACCGATTGGCCTGACGTAGCAGCGCATAGCGTGCTTAGGCTCGTTTCCGCATACCAGCAGCTGGCTGCCGTCACCGAGAAAAGATGCGGCGACGATGCCTGCAAATTCACCGTGGTCGAGTCTGCGCGCGGTTCCGGCACCGGTCGGATAGAGCATGAGCTTCACCGGCACCGAGGGTACATCGCTTACCACCCATTGCTTGTCGCGCGACAATCCGAGGCCCGAGCCTTCGCCAAGCCGCACGGCTGCTGATCCGTCAGTACGGCGCAGCATCACGGCGTAATTTTGCCCTGCGGTCGAGGAGCCATCGCCGAACACGAGCAGAGAGCCGTCAGGCGAAAGAATTGGGAAGAAGCTGATGTTGAGCCACGAAAAATCTTTTGCAGCCGCGTCGGCAGCCCGTTTCGACCATATGCGCGTGAAGGCATCCGAACGGATAATCAGATGTCGGCCGTCTGATGCAATGTCCTGAATCGTCGCGTCGCCTACGCCGGGCGAGCCCAAAAAAACCTTAGCGTCCAGCGTTACTTCATTGACCTGATTCAGGCCACCGTCAATCCCCGCGCTATAGGCAATTCTGCTTCCGCCTGGCAACCACGCAATCCCCTGCAGCGCAGGATATTGTGGCGTGAGAACCTTGTGATTTCCCTTGAGGTCCACGACCGCGACGGCACCCCGGTCATCGCCTTTTTCGGGATGCTCGTTGAAGGCAATACGTTGTCCGTCCGGAGAAAAGCGTATGTCGCTCAGATATCCGGGCGTACTGTAGATGACTGTGCCAATCGGGTACTCGAGAACGTCCTTGCTGTTGACATCGTGCACGGCCGCGAGCTGCACGCCGTCTGGCGACCAGTCGGCGTCATGAACGTTGGCGAGCAATTCGCGCGGTGTGCCCCCAACTACCGGCATCTGTGCAAGCGTGCCCGTAAATACCCTGTGGTGACTGTGGACAGCGCCAACGAGGACTGCCATCTCGTCTTTCGACGATATGGAAAGGAGGTCGATTCCCTGATCGCTAACCGATCGCGGCTTGGGATAAGCTGATGTCAGCATGAATATTCGGGGAACATCTCCAGTGTCCGCAGCGCTATACACGATGTCACCGCCTGTCGTGTATCGCGCAGAGAAAACCTTCTGAGCTTCGAACGTTCTCTGCTGCATGAGCATGTCGTCGTTCGCGTTTCCCGATGTCGAGCGACGACCTGCGATGTATGCGCCGCCAATCAGTGCGAGAGCGAGGGTTGCTCCCCCAACCAAACGCGTGACGGTGTTTGCAAGGGAGCGCGGTCGAGCGGTAAGAGCGATCGATCGACTCGAGCCGCGGGAGGCTGAATTGCTATCCCGAAGCGATTCCGCAAACGCGGCAGCGGACGCAAAGCGATCGGCCGGAAGCTTTTCGAGCGCTTTCTCGACTGTCGAATCAACATGCGGAGGCACACTGCGACGCTGCGCAGTGAGACTGCGGGGAGATTCCGTGATGACCTTTGCAACAATCGCCTGCGCAGTCGGCCCGACAAACGGCGGCTCGCCGACAAGCATCTCGTACAAAACGCAGCCGAGCGAGTAGATATCCGTACGCCCGTCCACTTCACGCGCGCCCATCGCCTGCTCGGGACTCATATACATCGGAGTGCCGAGCGACATTCCGGTCTCGGTCATGCGCCCGCCGCCCGTCTTCGATGCGGCTAGCGCAATTCCAAAATCAGCGACGACAGCATGCCCGCGTTGAAGCAGAATATTCTCGGGCTTGATGTCGCGATGAATTACGCCGTGCTCGTGCGCGTACTCGAGCGCATCAGCCACCTCAGCCGCAATGCGCAGCGAATCGTCTATCGGAAGCTGCTTCTCTCTGTCGAGACGATCGCGAAGTGATTCACCCTCGACATACGGCATCACGTAGAACACTGTGCCGTTCACTTCGCCCGAATCGTGAAGAGCCAGAATATGCGGATGCTGCAGGTTGGCCGTCGTCTTTATCTCTGCCAGAAAACGCTCGGCACCAATAGCCACGGCGAGCTCGGGCTTCAGCACCTTCACCGCGACCTTTCGGTTGTGCTTCAGGTCCTCGGCCAGATAGACCGTGGCCATTCCACCTGCACCGAGCTCGCGCTCGATACGGTATCGGTCGGCGAGCGCAGCGGTGAGGCGTTCGAGCTGGTCGCTCATACTATTTCGCTACTTTGCTGGCGGATGGTCAGGGCCAAACGCATCGCGCGAGACGCGCCATATCCCGTCGGGGTCGCGATGGTAGATCACCAATCCCCAGCCCGTATCGATGACCGGTTTGCCACCCGCCACAGGCGTGTCGGTGGACGTGTAGTTGTAGCGCTCGATTGCGTTATCGCCCGACACGGTGAATTCCTGGACCGGCTTGTCCCAATGAGTGTGGAATGCTTTCTCATAATCGTTTGCCCATGCGCGCACGGCAGGCTTCCCGACGATCGGCTTTGCATCAGCGGCAAGGAAAATGACGTCATCGGTCATCATCGACACGAGCGAGTCGACGTTATTGGAGTTGATGACGCGCACGTAATTCTCGTGGGCTTTGTGGGCTGCGGAATCTCGTGTGGCGGAGTCGGCAGATGACGTCGAAGCGCCTGTTGTTGCCGGGTTTGATCTTGATGTCGGGGAACAAGCGGCGATAAATGTAAGGATGGTGCAGCAGGAGATGACGTTTCGCATTTCCGGAGTTAGTGGCGGCAAGGAGGATTGCTCAGCCGCGAAGATACAGCGAGGCCGGAGGCTTCGCACAGTCTTTTCCGAGTCGAAGCCCCGTAGGTCGGCTGGGCCTAGGAGGTCGCACTCCGACTGATGCTTTCTCCCTCGCCGGCGATGCCGGCCAACTCGGTCATTGCGTCGTCAGGAATTGTCAACCGACCTGCCGCCATGTTCTCATGCAAATGGCTGAGGGACGACGTGCCCGGAATCAACAGGATGTTCGGTGCACGATGCAACAGCCAGGCGAGTGCCACCTGCATGGGCGTCGCGTTCAACCGCGTGGCGACATCCGAGAGTATCGACGACTGCAGCCGGCTGAATCCGCCGAGTGGGAAGAAGGGCACATAGGCGATGCCCTTTGACGCGAGGTCATCCACCATCGCATCGTCATGACGGTGTGCGAGGTTGTATTGATTCTGCACGCACACCACCGGCGCAATTGCACGCGCTTCCTCGATTTGACTGGACGTGACGTTGCTAAGCCCGAGGTGCCTGACCAGTCCCTGCTCCCTGAGCTCGGCAAGAGCAGTGAAACGCTCCGCCACCGATTCCTCGGCCGCTTCGTGTCCTGTACCCCAGAGGCGCAGGTTAACGACCTCGATCGCATCCAACCCAAGATTGCGCAAATTGTCGTGAACCGCCGCCACCAGCTC
>JANYKY010000341.1 GCA_025357975.1 Gemmatimonadaceae bacterium | reverse complement strand
ATGACGTGCGCAGCTTGCGCGGGACGAATCGAGAAATCTCTCAACAAGGTCGATGGTGTCCGGAAGGCGACGGTTAATCTTGCAACGTCGCGTGCAACGATTGAATACGATCCGGCCGCTACTGGTATCAGGCAGCTTGCTGCAACGGTGAAGGATGTTGGCTACGGCACAACCGGCACCACGCGAGCTGTCTACATCGTTGACGACTCCGCCCGCCCGTCCGGCTCGGCCCAACCTCTCGAGAAGCACCTCACTTCTCTCAAGGGTGTCGCGGACGCATCGTTCAACCTGAGCACGATGCGCGTCGAGGTTGAATACCTTCCAGGTGCCACCGACGTTGCTTCGATACAACGCGGCATAGAGGATTTCGGCTACAAAGTTCGAGAGGCATCCGCGTCGGGCCAGACCGGAGAGGGATCGGAGGCGGCGGCGAGGCGAAGCGAGTACGACGATCTACGGCGTCGATTCTGGATCGCTGCAATTCTTTCGCTGCCCGTTCTCGCGATGGCGATGTCGCACGGGCGCATAGCGTTTCTTGATTTCCCGGGCGCCGCCTGGGTCCAGTTCGCTCTTGCGACACCGGTCGTGTTTTACTGCGGAGCGCATTTCTATCGAGGCGCGTGGGCGGCGTTGCGGCATCGCGCCGCGGACATGAATACGCTCATCGCAATCGGCACGGGAACGGCTTACGTCTATTCCGTGGTCGCGACCGTCGCCCCGTCGTTACTCGCAACAGGTGCCGGCAGCACCGCAATGGCCGGGATGAGTGCGACACCAGGCCGTGGCCCGATGGTGCCAGTGTACTTCGAAGCTTCGAGTGCCATCATTGCACTTATTCTACTGGGAAGGCTGCTCGAATCGCGCGCAAAAGGCCAGACATCGGAGGCCATTCAGCGCCTCATGAAGCTTCAGGCAAAGACGGCTCGCGTCATCCGCGATGGAAAGGAAATCGAGGTGGAGGCTGAGCAGGTTGTGCCGGGTGACATGATTCTCGTGCGGCCCGGCGAGAAGATTCCTGTTGATGGAATCGTCCGCGACGGTGAGTCTTCGATCGACGAATCGATGCTTACTGGCGAGAGTCTTCCCGTAGACAAGGGACCAGGGGCTGAGGTCTATGGCTCGACGCTGAACAAGACCGGCGCGTTTCGCTTTGAGGCAACGAAAGTCGGGCGCGAGACGGCACTCCAGCAGATCGTCAAGATGGTTCAGGACGCACAGGGATCAAAGGCGCCCATCGCCCGACTTGCCGATGTGATCAGCGGAATCTTCACGCCGGTTGTGCTGTGCATCGCTGTAGCCACGTTTGCGGCGTGGTTCATCCTCGCGCCGACAGACATACGCTTTACGATCGCGCTCGTGAATTTCGTCGCCGTTCTGATCATCGCCTGCCCTTGCGCGCTCGGTCTCGCCACGCCCACCGCAATCATGGTCGGCCCCGGCCTCGGCGCCGAGCTGGGCGTCTTGATCAAAGGGGGAGAAACACTCGAGACCGCGCACAAGCTGACCACAATAGTGCTCGACAAGACCGGCACGATCACCAAAGGACAGCCAGCCCTGACCGACATCGTTCCATTGAACGGCCAGGATGGAAACGAAATACTCCGACTTGTCGCAAGCGCCGAGCGCAACAGCGAGCACCCACTTGGACAGGCCATTGTCAATGAGGCGACTTCACGCGGGATCGACCTCGAGGAATCTTCGACGTTTCGCGCCGTACCGGGCCATGGCGTCGAGGCCACAGTATCAGCAAAGCGATTGCTCCTCGGCAATGCTGCGTTAATGAAGGAGCGCGGCGTCGCGCTCGACGATGCCGAGTTGACGGCCGAAAAACTCGCCGCCGATGGAAAGACGCCGATGTTCATTGCGATCGATGACCGGCTCGCTGGAATTATCGCAGTCGCCGATCAAGTGAAGGACGAGTCTCGCGCTGCCATCAAGGCGATGCGAGACATGGGCCTCGAGGTCGTGATGATGACCGGTGACAACAAGCGCACGGCTGAGGCCGTCGCCAAAGCGGTGGGAATCGACAGAGTTTTGGCCGAGGTGCTGCCGGGACAGAAGGCTGACGAAGTGAGGAAGCTTCAACACGGCAACGCCCGTGTCGCGATGGTAGGCGACGGTGTCAACGACGCGCCGGCGCTGGCGCAGGCAGACGTGGGCATCGCAATCGGGACCGGCACTGACGTAGCGATCGAGGCGTCCGACATCACCCTGCTTCGCGGAGATCTCCGTGGAGTCGTTACTGCGATAGCGCTTTCGCGCGCGACCATCAGCACCGTTAAGCAGAACCTTTTCTGGGCGTTTGTCTACAACGTGATCGGCATTCCGATTGCTGCCGGCCTGCTGTATCCAATCACTGGCTGGCTTCTGTCACCCGTGATCGCGAGCGCGGCCATGTCGCTGTCAAGCGTATCAGTCGTGACCAACAGCCTGCGGCTCAGGCGATTCAAGCCTCCGCTGATTCCGGCCGGAGTGAGATCGTGAATCTCGACTCGGCCGAAATCGCGGTGCTCGTGGCATCGGTTGTGGCGATCATTGCGATCCTCTGGTACTTCTTTGGTGAACGGGAGAAGGTCGCAGCGGGTTTATCTGACACCGGCGTTCAGCAGATAAAGGTGACCGTAAAAGGTGGGTACTCACCTGACGTGATCGTCGTGAAGCAGGGAGTGCCTGTGCGCCTGGATTTCTATCGGGACGAAACTGCGTCGTGCACGGAGCAGGTTATTTTCGGTGACTTCGGCATTGCCCGGGACTTGCCAGCTTTTCAGACAACACCGATCGAATTTACGCCAGATAAAGCGGGGGAGTTCACGTTTGCTTGCGGAATGAACATGGTTCGCGGCAAACTGGTCGTCGAGCGCTAGAACACCCCATTACCTCTTTGCGAGAGAAACCCGATGCTCCTGAAGTTCTTGATCGCAACCGTGCTGATTTCAAGCGCAAGCATGCTGACTGTTCCGTCGGTGCGCGACACCGGAGAAGTCGGATCCGCGCGCTCGACCGTCGATTCTGCAGGGGTCGCCGCGATCGTCGCTTCGTTCCACAGCGCTCTGGCCCATTCTGACAGCGCTGGCGTCCTCGCTCTTCTCGCTCCGGACGCGTTGATCCTCGAAAGCGGCGATATTGAAACGCGGGCGGAATATCGTTCGCATCATCTTGCGGCTGACATCGCTTTCACGGCAGCGGTACCCAGTACTTCCGGCCCGCTGAAAGTTTTCGTCAGCGGGTCAACCGCGTGGACCGTACGCACGAGTCTTACCCAAGGCGACTACAAAGGGCGGTTTATCAATTCAGCGGGAGTCGAATCGATGGTTCTGACGCGATCTGCAGGAAAGTGGCAGATCCGCTCGATCCACTGGTCCTCACATACGCGGCGCTGACCTCTGTCGTACATGATCGGTCATCGTGTTACATCGACGAGCAGGGTCAGCCCACCGCCGCCGTGTTGCTCAGTGTTGTTGTTGAGAGTATGGTGCGGAATGTGGCAGTGGAAAATCCATTTTCCCGGCTCACGGGCAGGCCAGATGACATCATAACGCTGGCCGGGGCCAACGTTGATAACGTCCGCATCGAAGCGCGCGGTCGGAGACAGATTGATTCCGTCGCGCGCCATGACGGTGAATGGTCCGCCGTGCATGTGCATTGGGTGGATAAAGTTATTGTTCGTTCCAATGATGCGCAGTTTCAGCCGCTGGCCGACCCGCATGTGGATTACGTCAGTTGAAGGGTACGCTTTGCCATTGATTGTGAAATAGTTTGGCAACGCGCCTTCCATCAACATTGCCGGATAAGTGAGCCCGTCACGGTTCAACCACTCCTGAAGCTGCACCACATACTCGACATCCGCTTTCTCTTCCTTTGATGAATCCCGCGGATGGATGATGAGCGCCCCGTAAAGTCCAAGCGCCTGTTGACGGTCGGGACGTGCATGCGAATGGTAGAAGTAGGTTCCGGACTGTTGAACCACATACTCGTACGTGTAGCGACCGCCGGGAGGCACTGGAGCCTGCGTGATATTGGCGGGCCCGTCCATGCGATTCGGGACCACCAGGCCGTGCCAGTGCATCGTCGCGGGTTCGGGCAGATGGTTGGTGAAGTTTATTCTGACGTGATCGCCTTCAGTCAGATCGAGCCGAGGTCCTGGAACCTGTTTGTTGATCGCGTACGCGACGACGGTCTTCCATGAGAGAATATTCCATTGAATGACTGAGGCATCGAGGTCGAAGACCTTGACTCCGTTCTCGATGCGAGGCTCGAGTAAACGATCGCCTCGCGCGGATTCAGGGGCCTTGTAAGACGCTATCCGAGGGTCCACGGCCGCCATGTCGCGCATCGCGTCGGCAGGGGAATCCGGCGTCGTGATCATACCCGGCGGCATAATGGCACTTCGTACATCTTCGGCGCTGAGGCGGAAATTGAAACTGGTGGCTGGAACATACATTCCTGCGATCAAGGCAAGGAACGTGAAAAGAGTTACCGCGGCGAGCTGCGCGCGAGTGACCCCTGATTCCATCTCGGAAGGCGCCCGAGCAGGCTTCTCGGCGTTCGAGGCCTTGTCGGTCGCCGGCGCTTTGGCAGTCTTGACGGTCTTGGCAGGCTTGGCAGGCTTCGTCGATTGCATACCCTTCATCGGCTTCATGTCGTCATCCCCTTCATGTCCATACCTTTCATATCGTGGGTCGCGTGAGCGCC
>JANYKY010000312.1 GCA_025357975.1 Gemmatimonadaceae bacterium | reverse complement strand
GCGGGGAGACCCTTACCCGCACCGGAGTCGCGATCGGAACGCCCGCATACCTGAGTCCGGAGCAGGCCAGCGGCGAAACCAATCTCGACGGAAGGAGCGATCAGTACAGCCTCGCCTGCGTCGTTTATGAAATGATCGCGGGCGGTCCACCGTTCGTTGCGAACACTCCGCAGAGCGTAATAGCGAAACGATTCAGCGAAAGCCCGAAGCGTTTTGCGCCGAGCTTGAACGTACCATCAGGCGCGTCCGATGTCCTGCTGCGTGCCCTGTCACTCGATCCGGCCGACAGATATCTCACCGTATCGGAATTCGCGAGCGCACTGGCTCAGGCCATTCCGGCCGAAGTCGCCGACACTGGTCGCAGATCGATAGCCGTGCTTCCGTTCACAAACATGAGCACAGATGCGGAGAACGAGTTCTTCACCGATGGCATCAGTGAGGAAATCATCAATGCATTGACCAAAATTCGTGCGCTCGATGTCGCGTCGCGAACATCCGCTTTCGCGTTCAAGGGAAACAAGGACGACATCAGCGCGATCGGCCGAAAGTTGAAGGTGCACACGGTGCTCGAGGGAAGCGTGCGAAAGGCCGGCAATCGTCTTCGCATATCCACTCAGCTCATCGATGTCGCGACGAGCTTTCAGATGTGGTCAGAGCGTTACGATCGCGAGATGGAGGACGTGTTCGCGATTCAGGATGAGATCGCGACGAGCATCGTCAACGCGCTCAAGGTTGTCCTAACGCCAAAGGAAGAAGCGGCAATCAAGAAGGTGCCGACGCAGAGTGTGCGCGCATATGAATACTATCTGCGCGGTCGGCAGCTCTTTCATCAAAGACGAGCGGAGACGCTCGATGCGGCGGAGGATCTGTACCGCCGAGCGATCGCGCTCGATCCGGATTATGCGCTCGCGTTTGCAGGTCTGGCGGATTGTTCTTGCTTCAGATTTTTCGAGCACGCCGGTGGAGACGAAGCGCTCGCACAGGCCGAGTCGGCGAGCCGTCGCGCGCTCAAGCTGGATCCCGAGCTCGCCGAAGCTCATGCGTCACGCGGTCTCGCGCTGACGTATCAACGTCGATTCGACGAAGCGTCGGAAGAATTCGAGCGCGCGATGGAGCTCGATTCCAACCTGTATGAAGGCGCATGGTACTACGCGCGGTCGCTTCAGGCGCAGGGAAAGCTCGATGAGGCCGTCAAGTTATACGAGCGAGCGGCGGAGCTGCGTGTTGACGATTATCAGTCGCCTGTATTCGCGGCCAACTGCTATCGAAGCCTCGGCCGAAGGGATGAAGCCGTTGTCGCGTCGCAACGCGGCGTTGCTGCCGCCGAGCGTGCCCTTGCACTCAATCCGGCAGAGTCGCGCGCCCTCTATCTTGGCGCCGCCGAGCTGCAATACCTCGGTGACACTGCCCGCTCTGAAGAATGGGCAAGGCGAGCGGTTCAGGCGGATCCGGATAATCCATTGATGCTTTACAACATAGGATGCGTTCACGCGACTGCAGGTCGCTCCGGCCTTGCGCTCGATCATCTTGAGCGTGCGATGGAGCTTGGAATGAGAAACATCGACTGGTTCATGACCGATCCAGACCTTGCTTCTGTGCGCCGCGATCCGAGGTTCACCGCTCTGATATCAGCCAATACTCCTGCAGGCTGACATCCCGGCTCTCGATGTCGTGATGGGTTTCACGGGTGGCAACTACGCCCAGGCCGGAACGTACACGTCGCACTAATCCGGAAATAAACCGAATTTTTTTTGCGCCTTGTCGATTTAGCCCGAATTCGTTCGACGTACTAGTGAAAGGCGGCACCGCCTCGAGCTCATCGAGTCCCGGCAGCCGCTAAGACACTACCGGAGATCGACGATGCCGAGCCCAAACCATAGAACCCTGAATCGCGCCCTCTGGACGTCGCAGATCCTCACCGCCCTGCTTTTCCTTCTCGCCGGCTCCATGAAATTCATCCTGCCCGCGGAAAAGATGCAGCAAGGGCCGATCATCCTTCCAATGGCCTTCATCCACTTCATCGGGACCTGCGAAGGCCTCGGCGCACTCGGCCTACTTTTGCCAGGCATATTCCGAGTTCACACGTGGCTGACGCCGCTCGCGGCCGCGGGGCTGACGATCATCATGATCGGCGCGACCGCGATCACTGTCCCAGCGATCGGCGTCCCGGCAGCAATTTTGCCCGCCGTCCTGGGATTACTCACCGCTTGGATCTCGTACTCGCGCACCGTCGTCGAGCCGATCGCCGACGCTCCGAAGCGCCCCACCTTACTTCACCGCCAAATCAAAGGACTACGATAATGCGTTACCTGATGCTCATCAAACACACCGAAGACTATCGCAACAAGACGATTCCCCCCGCACTCATGGATGCGATGGGTGAATTCGTCGGCGAGAAAATGAAGAGCGGAATCATCATCGACACGAAAGGCCTCAAGCCCAGTAGCCAGGCAAAGAAAGTGCAGATTCGTGGCGGACAGCTTCACATCGTCGACGGGCCTTTCACCGAGAGTAAGGAGATTGTCGGCGGATACGCATTCGTAGAGGTGGCCTCCGACAAGGAAGCACTCGATCTCGCAACGGAGTTCATGGAGCTTCACCGTATTCACTGGCCCGAATTCGAGGGTGAGAGCGAGCTGCGTCCGGTTCAGACAGGAGAGTCAGGGTCGGAGTAAGAGACCCTCGAGCCACTCGCCGCATTCTATATGGTTGTGCGCCACCGCTGAGTCACGGAAGCGTTGGCGCAACCCGAGGTTGACGACTCGCACGTCGCTGTCGTATATATAGCTATATGGCTATACACACTCGGTCACGCCACACTGCTCGTACCCGCCAGGACCGGCTCTCACTCGTCTTTGGCGCACTCTCTGATCCGACACGACGCGCGATGCTCGACCGCCTTCGCACACGCGAGCTCACCGTGACGGAATTGGCCAAACCTTTCAAGATGAGCCAGCCGACAATCTCGAGGCATCTCCAGGTGCTGGAGCGCGCCGGCCTCGTCGTTCGCGGACGCGATGCACAGTTCCGACCGCGTGCGCTTCGCGCGGCCCCGCTTCAGGACGCCACCAACTATCTCGAATTGTTTCGGGCGCAGTGGGACGACCGACTCGACCGCCTCGAAGCATACATCGCTCGCCTGCAGCAGAAGTCCTGACCCTTCACCCTCAGGTTCCCACCATGAATACTCACTCGTTAGTCGCCATCACAACTCTCATCTTTGCCTCCACACTCGGAGCCCAAAAAGCGCCGAGCCTCGCGCCGTATCTCATTTCGGATCGCGCGGCAGAAATCGCGCTCGCACGCACGGCGGCGCCACCTGATATCTCCGGCAAAGCCACTGTGCTCGTACTCGCGCCAAAGGGCTATGTCGAAGCGGTTCACGGCACCAATGGATTTACGTGCGCAGTGCTCCGATCATTCGCGGGGGCGCCAGGCGATCCTCAATTCTGGAATGCACATACACGGGCTCCGGTCTGCTTCAATCCGCAGGCGACCCACACAGTGTTGCCGGCATCTCTCACACGGATAGACTGGGCGCTCTCAGGTGCTCCCACGGCCGAGCTGAATGCGCGCACAGAGGAGGCTTACGCAAATCGAAAGTTCCCGATGCCGGCACCGGGAGCAATGGCGTACATGCTTTCGCCACAACAGCATCTTTCCGAGACTGACCCGCATTGGATGCCGCACGTGATGTTCTTTTACGATCACAGTGTGGATGCCAGCGCACTGGGCGCCGGCTCGGATATCTCGCCAATCGTCGCCGGAGATCCGCATTCCCCCGTGCTGACCTTTTACATTCCCACGCGCACGTGGTCGGACGGAACGCCTGCGATGCGCGCGACAACGGTGAAGTGAGCGGGACGATATTCACGCAGCCATCGGCGCGGGAACTACTCTTCTCGCGCCTGATTCCGGCGCCCGTCGATACGGTGTGGGATGCGTGGTCGGACTTGAAGCACTTACACGAATGGTACGGGCCTTCTGGATTCACTGCGACGACCAGCGAATTTGCGTTCGAGCCGGGCGGAGTGTGGCGATTGACGATGCACGGCCCCGACGGCACCGACTATCCCACGCGCATCGTTTTCGGCACGATCGAGCTGAAGAAACGCATCGTCTACCTCAACAGTTGGGACCTCCCCGGTGCGCCAATAGACTTCACTATGACGGTCACCTTCGCACCCGAAGCCAACGGAACTCGGCTTTCACTCCAGATGACATTCGCGAGCGATGCCGCGATGCAAACAGCGGTGGAGACATACGGAGTGGTGAACGGCAGCGTTGAAGTATTCGAACGACTCGCAAACCACGTGCAGTAGTAGCCTCGGACAACTTGTCTGCGTCCTTAGTTCGCCGGCGCGCTCGGGTCAGGCGTTCCCTCACTCCGGTTGCGCATATTCCTGACTGAACCCGAGCCACTTAAACCATATCGTCAGCGAAGACACAACAACCAACGATCCCGGGAAAGTGACCATGGCCGAGCAGTATCAGGGCGGAGCGCTTGATGCGCTTCTAAAACCGCGCTCGATCGCTGTAATCGGAGCGTCACGACAACAGAACACGATCGGAAATCAGATCGTGAGCAATCTGGTTGCGCACGGATTCACTGGGCCGGTTTATCCGGTCAATCCCCGCGCAAAGTCGGTCAGCTCGATTCCCGCATGGCCGAACCTCGATGCGCTCCCGACTACCGTTGACTGCGGGATTGTTTGCGTGCCGAAGGAACACGTGCTCGGTGTGGCCGAGGAATGCGGCATCAACAAGGTGAAAGGTCTGGTTGTGATATCAGCGGGGTTCCGTGAGATCGGCGGCGAAGGCGTCGAGCGCGAGAGAAAGCTCGTCGAGATCGTGCGGCGTCACGGCATGCGAATGCTCGGTCCCAACTGCATGGGCGCGATCAACACCGATCCGGAATTCCGCATGAACGGGACCTTCGCTCCGTTGATGCCGCCCGGTGGCAAGGCGGCGTTCGTCTCACAATCAGGAGCACTCGGAGTCAGCGTTCTCGATTACGCGACAGAGCTTGGGATCGGAATCGGGCAATTCGTCTCGGTGGGCAACAAGCCTGACGTGAGCGGAAACGATCTACTGCTTCAATGGGAACACGACCCGGCGGTGGAGCTGATCCTCATGTACGTGGAGAATTTTGGAAATCCACGTCGTTTTCTCGAGATCGCGAGTCGCATCACACCGCATAAGCCCATCGTCGTAGTCAAAGCCGGCCGCTCCGTAATTGGAGCTCGCGCCGCGTCGAGTCATACTGGTGCACTCGCCGCGAATGATTCATCGGTTGAAGGATTGTTGTCACAAGCGGGCGTACTTCGCGCAGGCTCCGTGGAGGAGCTGTTCGACATCGCAATGGCACTCTCAGTCCTGAAGCCACCGCGCGGGAGACGAACCGCAGTAATTACCAACTCAGGCGGACCGGGCGTTCTCGCAGCGGACGCGCTCGGCGACTACAACGTCGACCTCGTGGATTTCGGTCCCGCGACAATCGCAAAGCTCGCTCCTCTGTATCCACCCGAAGCGTCGATCAGAAATCCGCTTGACATGATCGCATCGGCAAATGCTTCCGGATATGGAACGGCGCTCGACGCGATTCTCGACGATGAAGGCGTGGATATGGCGGTGG
Organism: Gemmatimonadaceae bacterium; assembly: GCA_025357975.1. Taxonomy (GTDB): domain Bacteria; phylum Gemmatimonadota; class Gemmatimonadetes; order Gemmatimonadales; family Gemmatimonadaceae; genus UBA4720. The sequence goes on along the minus strand of JANYKY010000312.1, from coordinate 6,192 downwards.
CAATCTTCACTCCGCCACTTGGGGTGCGCACTGAGGAAGTCGCCGAAGCGATCGGGGCCGCTGCCGGGCGGCATCCGGAGAAACCGGTTGTATCGGTCCTGATGGGAAGGGCAGGGCTTCCTCAGGGCAAGGCAGAGCTACTCGCGTGCGGCGTGCCTGCGTTCGTCTTCCCGGAGTCGGCTGCGCGAGCGGTAGGTGCGTTAATCAGGCAGAGCGAATGGAACAGGCGTCCGGCGCGGGAAATACCTGATTCGCAGTCTTTACTAGTTAAATCGAATTGTGTACGCGAAATCTTCGCTGGTGTGCGGTCGAGAGGTGAGCGAAAGCTTACCGAGAGCGAAGCACTGGCGGTCGTCGAGGCTTATGGGATTCCAATCGCTCGTTCGCACCTGGCTCACAGTGCGCCCGAAGCGGGCGAGATCGCCGAAGAGATTGGGTGGCCGGTTGCGATGAAGATCGTCTCTCCGCAGGTGATTCATAAGAGTGATGTCGGGGGTGTCAGGCTGAAGATCGAGAATTCCCGAGACGCTGCCGATGCATACGGCGAGATCGTGAAATCGGTCCGGACTTCCGTACCTGGCGCCCAAATCTCCGGCGTACTCGTGCAGCGTCAGGTTGAATTGGGTCGCGAGATAATCTGCGGCATCACTCGACAGAAGGGATTTGGGCCGCTGGTAATGGTTGGGCTGGGCGGCGTGCTGGTAGAAGTGCTGCGCGACACGTCGTTCCGGCTTGCACCGATCGACGAGCTGGATGCGCGCGAAATGATCGATGAGCTTCGTGGCAGCTCGATCCTCGATGTGTTCCGCGGCCAGAGTGCGGCCGACAGGGGCGCAATCGAGCAGGTGCTCGTTCGACTTGCGAGGCTCGGTGCTGATTTCAGCGAAATCGAAGAGATGGACATCAACCCGCTGGTTGCGTCGTCGACCGGGGCGATTGCGGTTGACGCACGTATCCTGCTTACCGGCTCCGACGCGATCTACATGTGAGGCAGTGATCTCCAGATGTTGGAGGTGCTTGCCTGTATCCGCTCAATAAGAGGACGGAAGGCAATCGCCATCCCCACACGCGATTGACGAGTATCGACCGGTTCAATGACTGAACTCAGCGTGCTCGCTTGATCGCGACATTGATCCGCTTCGCAAAATCTTTGGCTTCGCTCTCGTCGAAGTCGTGCATCGGCTTGACGTTGTTGACGTCTACCGAATCGAAAATCAGCTTACCGTCTCTCGCGACGAGGAGCACCTTATTCCCGTCGGCTTTAGCGTGATCGAGGCCTGACAGCGGATAGGAAATACCGCGATCGAGCATCGTCTTGACGCTCGCCAGCACGATCGCACCGACGAGGCGCGCCACGCTGCTCTTTTCTTCCGCCGGCTCAGTACGCCCGAGATTTTGGAGGGCTTCATCGGTCATCTGGATCACGACCGCGGTGTCATTGAACAAAAGTGTAGCGGCTGCGCTTCGCGTTGTGATCGACTGGCCCAGTCGCGGAATTGTTCTCGATACAAGCTTTGTCGAATCGGACGCGTTTACCTCGATGTGTCCCTGCGCGTGGGCCGGGGTTGATAACAGCATCGCAACAGCGATGGTCGAAACCGCTGTAAGGATGCGTGACCTGTTCGACATCTCTATCTCCTGATCCAAAAAGTCTGCACAGTTCTACTAGGACACACTACGCGCACGTAGCAGGCTTGTTTCATCAGCTCACATGTGCGGCATCTGGGTCAAAAGAAACGCATACTCGAACGCCACATCCTTGAGCCGGTCATACCTCCCGGACGCACCGCCATGACCCGCCCCCATGTTGGCCTTCAGCATCAGCAAATTGTCGTCAGTCTTCATCCGCCTCAGCTTCGCGACGAACTTCGTCCCTTCCCAATACGGAACCTGACTGTCGTTCAACGACACCTCGACCAGCATCGCCGGATACTTCTGGGCCTTCACGTTGTCATACGGCGAATACTGCATCATGTAATCAAACTCCGACTTCACATTCGGATTGCCCCACTCCGTATACTCGGCCGTCGTCAAAGGCAGCGATGCATCCATCATCGTGTTCATGACATCCACGAACGGGACTGCCGCGATGATCGCCTTGAATAGATCCGGGCGCATGTTCGCCACCGCGCCCATCAACAATCCACCCGCTGAGCCACCGGCAATAGCCATGCGGTCGACTGATGTGTACTTCTTTTTCTCCAGATAATCAGCGACGTCGATGAAATCGTTGAACGTGTTCATCTTGTAGCCCATGCGTCCGGCGTTTCGCCATTCCTCACCGAGCTCACCGCCACCGCGAATGCTTGCGAGCGCGTAGATGAACCCGCGATCGAGCAGTGCCTGCCTGCTCGTCGAATAAGAGGGATCGAACGATGCACCGTACGAGCCGTACGCATATAGAAGCATCGGCGCCGTACCGTCCATCTTAGTGCCCTTCCTGTACACGAGCGACACAGGCACCTTCGTCCCGTCACGCGCAACAGCCCAGATGCGCTGCGACTCGTACTTCGAGCGATCGTACCCGGGAACGTCCTGCTGCTTGAGAAGGGTGCTTGTTCCCGTCGCGAGGTCGTAGTCGAGCGTGGACGGAGGCGTAACGAGAGAGGTATAAGCGTACCGAAGCTTGTTTGTGTCATACTCTGCGTTCACGCTGGTGCCCATCGAGTAAGCAGGCTCCGGGGTCCCGATGCGGCGCGACGCGTGCGTCCTCTTGTCGATCACTTCTATATAAGGGAGACCATTCTCGCGCTCGTTGAGAACGATGTAATTGCGATAGAACTCCATCGACGTGATCTTCACATTCGGTCTCGCCGCAACGACGTCAGTCCACTGCGAAGGGTTGCTCACCGGAGCGCTGACAACACGAAAGTTCTTCGCGTCCTTGTTCGTCCGGAAATACAAACGGCCGTTGTCGTAATCCGCATCGTACTCGTGATCCGCCGTGCGCGGCAGCAACATCTTGAGTGCCGACATCGGCTTATCGGCCCGCAGGTAGTACGCCTCGCCGGAAGTCTTTGCTCCCGCCTGAAGGAAGATCATGTTCTTGTCGGCCGAGCGGCCGCTGGAGACGCCGAACTTCTCATCCTTCTCGTCATACAGCAGGTCGGTCCGAGGCGATCCGAGCAGATGACGCCAGAATTTGTCAGATCGCTTGGTGATTGAATCTTCGGTCGTGAAGAAAAGCGTGTGTCCGTTCTTCGACCACTCGAGACTCGTAACACGCGCGGCACGATCGGGCAGCATCTGTCCGGTTCGCAGATCCTTCACACGCAGCACGTACTGACGATACCCGGTGCTGTCGAATGTAAAAGCGAGCAGTGAGTTGTCGTCGCTCACAACCTGCTCATTGATGGCGTAGTAGCCGAGACCCTTCGCGAGCTCATTCTGATCGAGCAACACCTGCTCGGGCCCACCGCTTACGGGCTTCCTGACGTAGACCGGGTATTGTTTACCCGCCGCTACCTTCGAGTAGTACATGTACGGACCGCGGCGATACGGGACGCTCAGATCCGTTTCCTTGATGTGACCGACCAGCTCGTCGTAGAGAGTCTTTTGAAGTGCCTCAGTCGGTTTCATTACGGCCGCCGTATACGCATTCTCGCCCTCGAGATACGAGCGGACCGCAGGATTGGTCTTCTGCCTCAGCCAGAAGTAATCATCGGTCAGTGTGTACCCATGGATCTTTGTTTCGTGCGGTTGCTTGTCGGCCACCGGAGCAGACACTTGCGTCTGTTGAGAAAGCAGGGAACTGGACGCCAGAAGTGATGCAATAAAACCGTACGTCAGTTGGGTGTATCTCACGTGGCCTCTGTATGGGAAATGTGTCGCCAGGTCTAATCGGGCATCTACTGTCTTATCAACTCAACCCTTCTGTTTCGCGCTCGTCCAATGTCAGTATCGTTCGGTTCCTTTGGCTGCGATGAGCCGAACCCGCTAGTCGTCAGTCTTGAAGCGTCGACTTTGTATCGCTCCACCAGCGCCTTCTTCACAGCCGCGCTTCGACGCTCGGACAAATCGCGATTCGACGCGACGGTCCCGACGCTGTCGGTGTGCCCGTTGATGGTCAGCGTCCACTCTTTGTTCGAAGCGAGTGCCGCTCCGATTTCACGAAGTATCGGTTCTGATTCAGGCCGAATTGAATCGCTGGCGAAGTCAAAGTAGATCCCGTAGACGTCAATCTTCTTCTTCTTCGCGAGCTGCTCCTCGATTTCTCCGGGATATGAGACCTTGGTATATGTGATGAAGAAGGTGAGACCAGGCATGTAGTAATCGAGCATCAACGGAAACCGGTCATCATCGAGCACCTTTACTCGAATGAGGTGGTGCTCCTTGTCATTTCGATAATTCGCCTCGATCGTGGGGACTTCGATTTTCTGATCGTTAACGATGATGCTGAACGTGCCTTTGCCATCGGATGCAAGAGTGCCGTCGACATCCTCCTCAGATCCGCGGAAATTGTGAAGGATGTCGATGTAGCGGTGCCGGGTCTGACCGATTTTCTTTAACTCGGCGAACGATGCAGCCGACATGCTGAACGCCAGCGTCCCGGCGAGCACCTCCGGCACATCCTCTCTTTCCCCAGTCTCGTAGACGTACGAATTCCGGAGATCGGTACGACAGATACGCCGCACCCATGTCGACTGCTTATGACTCCTTCCGATAGGACAGCTGCCCGTCGTGAGAACGCTGCGAGCATCGATGGCGGTCACTTGGTCCAGGCACTCATGGTCATAGTCGCCATCGTACGCTCTCCAGTTATGAGAGAGTGTCAGGCCGACCTTGAGCGGAATGAGAGCTGATGCCTGGGCGAGAATTTCCGCCTCGGTACCTGGACCCGGATCGGGGCAATCGCCCCCAATCGTGACTCCTTCTACTCGCTTGAGCGGACCAGGCGGAGGCAGGGTATTCTTCCTGGAAGTGTCGCCGGGAGCCGGGCTCGCTGCCGTAACGACTTTTGCGCTGTCGCCTGACGTCTTGTCGTTGCTCGCCGCCTTTTTGTCCCCGCCGCAACCAGCCACGACTATAGCAGCGACAAACGCCGGCAAGACTGCATGGATCTTCAGCGAAAGCATTGGGTGTCTTCGCTCTTCTCTCAGAATTTGCACAGCATATCCTGATCTGGCTTCACGCGAGTTGTGTCCAGCTTGAACAGCTCCTTGTCAGCATCGCCAACGCTCTGGCCGAACGCTTTTGCGGACACTCCCACGTTTGCAGCGAGATGCAGGTCCGTCCGCGTGCACGGTACCATCGCTGAGCTGCCACTGTGACTCGTACCGACACTCGTGGTCAGCTCGATGTATGCCGCTGCGTTGCTGCCCATTGCCGCGTCCACAATATTCTTCGCCGTCACCTGACTCATCGGTGAAGCCTTGATCTTGGCGAGAGCTTCTTCCCCGAATGTCTTCTTCACCAGAATATCGAAATACTTGTCGGCTTTCTCGGCGGCATCGGCCATGCCATCAAACTTGAGAATCTTGCTGACGCCGATGCTGAGCTCTACTCTCGGCATCGCGACGGCCACCACCAGACCAAGCGGCGCGCCCGAACCGCTTTCTGATTCGCCGAGCTTCAAATCGCCCGTCAGCTGTCCGTCGGCATCCACGGTGCCTTCTTTCGCGCCGAACTTCTGATATCCGTCCCACGTAATCCGAAATCCACCGCGGCTGAATTCGTTACCAGCGCCTAACGCCGGCTTGATTATCACGGCAGAGCTGATCTCGAGAAAGAGCGGTAAGCCGGCGAGGTATTGGTAAAGGGGAATTTCTATGGCGGCGGGGAGTTTCATCTTCGCGTTTCCACGAAGCGACCCGCCTTCGGTCGTCTGAATTTCCCAGGTGAAATTCATCAGGCCGTTGAATTTCTTGTACCCGATTTTCACTTTCTGTACGATGCTGCGCTCGACGTCGATGTCAGACGAGAAATCGAAATCCGAGACGTATCCCTCTCCGGCGATGACTGCCGCTACGCCCGCCAGCGACTTCTTGAGCTGAAGATGGATGTTGAGTTTGCCCGGCTCCGGATCGGTTGAGAATTTCGTTTCCCATCCGCTCAATACCGCCTTGAACGGAGCCGATGCGAGATTGCCGTACGCGTCTTTTACGCCAGCCTTCTCAGCTTGCTGACGACGCGTTTCGGTTGGCCCCTGCGCGAAGAGCTGCGGTACAAACAAGTCAGCCACTCGGCCCGCAT
>JANYKY010000298.1 GCA_025357975.1 Gemmatimonadaceae bacterium | reverse complement strand
CGCGGTGCGAAAAGAACCTGTCATTGTCGCACTTCGTGCACTCCGAGCTCACGCTCAAATCCGTCACTCCCGCCTCCGCCGCATGCTCGGCGATCAGCGACCGGATATCTACATTCCCCGGCCGGTTCGACGGTTGGCCGGTGAGCTGAGAGCGAACATCGGCGTCGACCTCGTAACACCGTCCGCAGATAGCCGGACCGAGGTGGACCTTCAGCTGGTCGGGCGCTATTCCGATGCGAGCGTAGGCGCGTAAGCCCGCATCGATAATCCGGGCGACCGTCCCTCGCCAACCGGAGTGCAGAATCGCCACAATCCCGGACTCGTGCGCAATAAATATCGGCACGCAGTCCGCAACCGAGACGGCCAGTGCTATTCCCCGCTCAGCCGCGAGATGACCGTCAGCTTCCCCGGTCCTCAACAATCCCTCCCAGCCACCACGATGCGTGATTACATGTGCGCCGTGCACCTGTCGCCCAATGACAGTTCGCCGGGCATAGGGAGAGAGAACTTCCTGCAAGCCTGTCCAGCGAGCCATTACTTCACCGGTCGGCTCCGCCCCGGAGAAGCTGAAGCTTCCGGCATCGCGCGTGGTTGTAAACGCCTGAATGCCAAATGACGCAAAACCGGGAATATCCTCTTTGGGAAAAGTGTCGGTCGACAGAGTCATTTACGTCGGTCGGCGACGCGCTCCACGTTTGCCCCAAGGCCCCGCAGGCGGTCGTCGATGCGCTCGTAGCCTCGCTCGATCTGGTTCACGTTGTTGATGACACTTCGGCCTTCGGCACACAACGCCGCAATGAGCAGAGCCATCCCGGCTCGAATGTCGGGCGAATCCAGCGTGGCGCCTCGAAGCTTCGAAGGGCCGGCGACCAGCGCACGGTGCGGATCACACAGCACGATCTTGGCGCCCATTCCAATCAACTTGTCCACAAAAAACAGTCGTGACTCGAACATTTTTTCATGCATCATGATCAGGCCTTCGCACTGCGTTGCGGTCACGATTGCGATCGACATCGTATCGGCCGGAAAGGCGGGCCACGGCTGATCCTCGAGTTTGGGGACGTGATCGCCCATGTCGGCCTGAATGCGAAGCGTCTGCTTTGCGGGGACGATCAGATCGTCGCCTTCAACTTCGCAGACGATACCAAGTCGCTCGAAACCCATCCTGGTCGAGCGGAGATGTTCGATGCCGGCGTCCTGAATACGAATCTCGGATTTAGTCACCGCCGCCAGGCCGATGAACGATCCTACCTCGATGTGATCAGGACCGATGGTATGGGTGACTTCCGTCTTCCCGAGGGTCATGCCACCCTCGATCGTGATCTTGTTGGTGCCAAGGCCCTCGATCTTTCCGCCCAGCGCCTGCAGAAACATGCCGAGGTCCTGGACATGTGGCTCGCTTGCCGCGTTGCGGAGTATTGTTGTCCCCTTGGCGGCGACAGCTGCGACCAGCGCGTTTTCAGTGGCGGTGACGCTTGGCTCGTCAAGAAATACGTCGGCTCCACGAAATCCTTTTACGCTGAGCTTGAGGAGACCGCCTTCCATCGCGGTAGTAGCACCGAGCTGTTCCAGCGCGAGAAAATGGGTGTCCAGACGGCGGCGTCCGATAACATCTCCACCTGGCGGGGGCAACCGAATCTCGCCGCATCGTGCGAGCAACGGCGCCGCCAGCAAAATCGACGCGCGAATCTTGGAGCACAGATCCGCGTCGAGGTCGCTGGCGACCAGGTCGCGTGCCTCGATGCGAAGGGAGTTCTGCCCCGTCCATTCGACAATCGCGCCGACGGAATGAAGCAACTCGATGAGCGTTTCGATGTCGCGGATGTGCGGCACGTTGTCGAGGTGCACGGTGCTTTCGGAGATCAACGCCGCCGCAACGATCGGCAGGGCGGCGTTCTTGTTGCCTGAAGGGCGAATGGTGCCGCTGAGTTTGCGGCCCCCCTCTACTACGTATTGGACAGCGGGCATTTCTCTCATGATACGGGGAACGGAGGGAGTCTCTCGCAATGGAGCCGTACACGAACACCATTCCGGTTCCGCTAATATATTCCGAGTAGCACTCTTTGTACCGTTCGCCTCGCCTGCATACATAAATGGCCCTACCCTTGCACACATCGCGCGCATGACCGTATGGCTGAATACGGGGGCGCATTGGCTGCTTCAGGTTGCGGCCGCGCATTCCGACACGATCATTACAAGGCAGGTCCAGCCCGAAGCGTCGACCTTCGAGAAGATCACCACCTACGCAAGTGGGCTCGCTTCAATCGCATTGCTCGTGCTTGCGGTGGCGCTCGTCCCGGCCGCGTGGAATTTTCGAAAGAGTTACGCGAAGGTGAGCGATATGCTCGACCGCATTTACGGGGACATCAATCCGATAATGCGGCACGCGAGCACCATTGCGGACAACGTGAACTACATCTCGACGTCAGTTCGCGTAGACGTACAGCAAGTCAGTCAGACGCTCGCCGCGGCCAACCAGAAGCTGGCCGCGTCGCTCGAGCTTGCTGAAGAGCGAATCAAGGAAATGAACGCCCTCATGGCTGTCGTTCAGGAGGAAGCTGAAGGGGCGTTCGTGACTACCGCGTCCACCCTGCGTGGAGTGCGAACCGGAATTCATGAAGCATTTGACAAGGAGGAGGAGCTCGATGGCAGATACCTTGAAAGCGGCACCGAGTGGGAGAAGCCGCGCCCGCGCGTCCGTCCGCGAGACGAATTCGGACGGGGAGCGTGAGCAGCAGTTCGACCTGCTCACCGCCGCTCTGCTTGGCGCAGCTGTCGGCGCCGTTGTAACCCTGATGTTCAGGTCGGGCCCGGGTGGGCGCCGGCCAATCGCACCGCTCA
>JANYKY010000263.1 GCA_025357975.1 Gemmatimonadaceae bacterium | reverse complement strand
GCACCGACTCGGGGAATAGAAACTTTCTGCGCAATCTCGTACAGCTCGACGGGAACGAGGAGCGATGTTGCAAACACCGTGAGATACTCGGCCCACGGTGCTTCGTGCCACAGCCCGATGCCTTCAATCATGAACAAGGTGGCATAAAGAAGTGCGCCGACGCCCACCACCTGAATTTTCCGCGTACTGTATTCGCTCACCTTCATCAAATAATTCTGGATCAGGGGATGCTCCGACGATGCCGATAGCGCGTCGATCCATCGCGATAGCATGTCTCCGGTCGCGGGGTCCAATAGCCTGATTGCGCCAAAAGCAATCGCGATCAGTCCCGCGGCCTTCATGAACTTGAAGATCGCGATCATCTCGATCATCTGATCTCGCTCACGCCACTTGTGCTCTGGCTCCTGCGGCGTCGGCGCACCTTCAGCTGATTTCAGAAATTATCCGGAGAAAGGGTCGGAAGGCCAAATCTAGGCGTCACTGCCTACGCCCGACAACATGTCAGGATTACCTCAAGGCAAGGATCGTGGCACATCCCGTGAACAGATACTCGTCATGAGCGACTGGGCTGAATTACTGGACTCCCTGACCCGAGATGTCCGAAAGGACGTGCGGGATACGGCTCGCGCGGTAAGAGCGGTTTTCAGGGATGAGCCATACGAGGTTCTCACCTATCGCGGATATGGAAACAATATTCGCGCCTTCGTGACCGGGCGGGTGGTCGAAAGACGTGGCATCGGTGCAAGCACAGACGGTGATTCCACCCTGACGAATCTCCTGAACACGTATCGCCGTGTGGACAGCGACCCCGCACCTTTTGCCGGCCTGTCGATCGACTATTCTGGCCTTACATCGGCGGTAAAGGCCGATGACGAAGGTTTTTTTGGCAGCTGGATCGAAACACCGGTTGCGGTGACGCCGCAGGAAGAATGGATTCCCTACGATGCAAGCCTGGTTGTGCCGAAGCCCGCGGGCACGGATTTGGTCAAAGCCACAGGCGAAGTTCTCGTGCCGCTCGCGACTGCGCGTCTCTGCATCATCAGCGATATCGACGATACCGTCATTCAATCCCGCGTCTCGAACTTTCTCCAGGCGGCAAGGACTGTGATGCTGGGCAATGCGCGCACTCGTCTGCCATTTCCGGGCGTTTCGGCTTTCTACGAGGCACTTCGTAACGGGGCCGCTGGCGATGAGAAGAACCCCGTGTTCTACGTGTCGAGCAGTCCATGGAACATCTACGATGTGATCTCCGAGTTCATGGATATCCAGAAGATGCCGAAAGGTCCGCTGCTTCTCCGCGACTGGGACATTGGTTTCAGCTCTCTCTCATCGTCGCGCCACTTCGAGCACAAAGGCGTAGCGATCAGCAACATCATGCGGCTTTATCCAGAGCTGAAGTTCATCCTGATCGGAGATTCAAGTCAGCAGGATCCGGAGATCTATCTGCAGACAGTCAAGGATTTTCCACATCGCGTCGCCGCGATCTACATTCGCGACGTCAACCACAACGCTGAGCGCTCGGCGTCAATCGGCAAGTTGGCTGACGAGGTCATCGCGTCCCATTCAGCTCTGGTTTTGTGTGAGCACACGCTGGATGCCGCAAAGCACGCGGTAGAGCGCGGGTGGATTCAGGCGGATGCGCTGGCGAGCATTGGTGAAGAAAAAAGGGCGGATGAAGGCGGCAACGACTCGAAGGTTGCGGCACCGGACGGCGGAAAAACGGGCGACGGCGGTCCGCCGCTCGTCGTCGATGAAGCTAGCCCGCCTTCTTCGCCCCTTTGAGTGACAGCGTAAACGTTGAGCCGACGCCGACTTCACTTCTTGCCCGCAGATCGCCGCCCATTCCAAGCGCGAGATCCCGACTGATTGCGAGGCCGAGCCCAGTTCCCTGTTCGGCGCGACTGTGAGTGGAATCGACCTGAATGAAGGGATCGAAAATCGAGGTCATTTTTTCTTGCGGAATCCCCTGACCGGTGTCGATTACTCTTACGTACACCACGCCCGTGCCACTGCTCGCCACCTCTGCCTCGACCGTTACGCTCCCGCCGGGAGCAGTAAACTTCACTGAGTTCGAAAGCAGGTTGAGGAGAATTTGCTGAAGCTTGTCCCGGTCCGCGCAGACAGCAGGAAGCTTGTCTACGCCGAGGACTTCGAATGACAGCGATTTGGCCTGAAGCTGCGGCTCGATCATCGGCGAGAGATCCGAGAGTGCCCCGGCGAGCTCGACGTCCTGCATATCGTAATCGACACGCCCCGCTTCGATTCGCGAGAGATTGAGAACGTCGTTTATGAGCCCGAGAAGGTGCACCTGATTGCGCTCGATCCTGACCAGTGACTGACGTTGCTGTTCAGTGATGGGCCCGTGGATTCCCATCGCGAGAAGTTGTACATGGCCGCCGATTGCGTTCAGCGGAGTTCGCAGTTCGTGACTCATCGTCGCAAGAAATTCCGACTTGGCTCGGTTGGCGGTTTCGGCCGAATCACGCGCCTGTTCGAGCGACTCCTGTTGCGCCTTCTCCGCCTGCAAGCTTTTCTCAAGCTCACCGCGGGTGTGGTTCAGGGTGCCGGTAACTGCGGCAGCGCGAGCCGCGGCTTCCCGTGCCAGCCTGGTCTGAACCAGTGCAGCAACGGACTTCTGCTCACCGCGGAACACCGCTCCAAGGAGAGGAAGAAGCGATCTCAGGAGGTCGACATTGCCGTTTGGCGGCTCTGATCCAAGCAATACCGCCACGGTATTCTCGTCGCAACTATACCCGAATGCACGCGTGAGCTTATCGCGCGACACGAGTGGGAGATCACCGGAGTAAGCCCCAAGCGCCACGCATTGGTTGAGAAACGACTGCCACGCCTTTCCGTCCGGTAATGTCTGCGGGAATCCTGGTGCCGCGAGCATCGCGCCCACTTCTTCATCGCGGATGAACACGATCAGGGTATCCATCCCAAGCGCGGACGCTACTTCCCTGGTCGCGTCGGTGCGATTGACTGGATCGGCCAGGCGCGAGGCCATCTCGATTAATTGCGCCGGCACAACGAGCTGCCTTATCTAGTCGGGGAACACGCAGACGACAGCGGTGCAGTTGTGAAATCCGTTGAACTGCCCCTCTGCGCGCACGATCTGCCCATAGGAATTGAACCCGGCGAACTTGGTTTTGAGCTCGCGTCCCACGGTCGCAAGCTCGGTTTGAAAATCTTCTCCGAGTCGGAGCCGCGTTGCGACGCAATCGAAAAACAAGGCGGCCTTCGGCTTATTTCCGCCTCGTTCGACCTGATCGATCGCGTCACGCACTGCTGCGCCCGCTGCATCATTCGCCGATTCCGCACCCGTAGACATGATCTGCGCGGTCGATCCCGTGGGAACTTCGGCCGCGAAATTCACTCCGCCATCAGCCGAAATTCCGAGAGGAACGCGCAATTTGTAGCCGTCGTCGGACTTCACTCCAACGATGTTGTGAAGAAAGAATGGCAAGGGGTCTTCAACGTCGAATGCCTGATGGGTAGCCGCCGCGTGCTCTTCGAACGCTTCAACGGCCGGCGACACGTTCAGGCTGACAACGCATGCGTCCGCCGTCTCGGTGACCCGGAGGGCGTCACCTTTCGGAGACCAGCCGTGACGAGCGCCGATTCCGATTGGCTTGTTAGACAAAATTTCCAGTGCAACCGCGGCATCCGTATGCGCCTCTGTCCCGAAAAACACGTGGGTCTTCGCGAACCGGGCGTCATCTCCCGCGCCACCTCCCACGAACTGATACATGCCGCCGGTCGAGAGGGTCAACTGATCGATCAACGCGTCAGTGTGCCCGGCGAGCGCGTCGACCAGAACGACCGCAGTGCGATACCTGTATTGAGCGGATTGCAGGCCTTTGAACCCATTGACCAACTGTGCGGAGGCATCCTCGTGCGAGGCAGAAAGCCTCGTTGCCAGGGAGGCATTGAATTGCATTTCGGGTGCACGGAATGCAATTGCTGAGGTACCACCAGTGCCGGACATCTCGCTAGTGAATTCACCGGCCGACGAGCATCCCACTATGATCCTGGCCTTCGATCCGTCACGCAGAGCCGTCAACAGCGTCGGGTAATCGTTGTCGGCCGAAGCGAAAACGAGAACCGCATCGACCGCGCCTGCTTTCATCTCTGCACTTATCTGACGGGCGAGGTCTTCGCCAGCCTCGCGATTCCTGAGGTTGGTCGACGCAATCGTGATATCTGTCATATGAGGGTTTTCCGGGCAAAAAGGGGTCGAAACACACCTTTGGGCATTCCCGGAGTTGCAAGAATCCCGCCCCAAACAAACATCTAGCACACGGACATTCACCACGGTCGCTAATTTCCCGTGATGAGCTCTCCAACACGCAACAACGCGGGGCCATTGAGGGCGATCCTCGCCGCTCGCATCCGTGTCCGCCGTGAAGAAATCGTCACGCGCTGGCTGGAGCGAATCGACGCCCGCGTGGCGATCGAAAAAAACGAGGTATTTCCCACCGACGAGCTCCTCAATCACGTACCGCTTTTGCTCGATGGGATCGCGGACTTTCTCGAGGCCCCCGACCAACAACTCGACACGACGTTTCCAGTAACCGCAAAGGCGATGGAGCTGGGTGCTCTGCGCCATTCGCAGGGATTCGACGTCTACGAAATACTGAAAGAGCACGAGATTCTTGGCCGGATAATCTTCTCGACCTTGCGGCCTGCCATCGATGACCTCGGACCCGACGCAAATCCCGTTGAGCTACTCGAATGCTGGGAGCAGATAGGACAGGCCGTCGAGCTCATCCGGCAGGCAACGGTTACTCACTTCTTGCGACTTGCCGCAGAGAATGTCGC
>JANYKY010000252.1 GCA_025357975.1 Gemmatimonadaceae bacterium | reverse complement strand
TCTCGACGGCGGCCGGGAACTGGTTGATGGATTCCCAGTGATCCTGCCACACGGTGTCGCCGGCTGACCGAAGCACGCGCACCGCGAACGATTTGACCGTGGGCGCGTTGCCAATGATTGGGGGCATATTTCGTTCTAGTGATCGAGCGCTTAACTCAAGGCCTTTCGCGGAGGGCTGGATCACGACGCGCCAAAGCTCCCCTGCGCCGAGCGGATCGCTGACGCCTCTGGAGACAAACCTCAGGATTGTGCCCCCGGCGTTACTGGAGATCTCGAAAGCTGGTCCCCCATCAGCGGGCGGATCGGACGGGTGGCGAAGCGCACTTTCCAGCATGCTTCTCAGCAGGACCCGGGATTCGCTGTTGCGACGATAATTGTCTAAACGAGTAACACTGTCGAGGCCCGCCTGTATCGATCCGTAAGCAAGCAGCGCAACGATTCCCGAAAGGGTCAATGCGACGACAAGCTCTATGAGCGTGAACCCACGTCGCATCATTTTCATTTTGAATCCACAAGACGGTGAATGCTGAGATAAGCGCCGCCTGGAATTTCAACGGTGACCGTTACATCGAGCAGACCATGGGAAGCACGGTCAGTGCTGATTCGCCGCGAATATCCTGTCGGCACGGGCGCGGCTTCGATATCGCGCAGTTCCGCCGCCCCGAGCTTCGCAGCCTCGAGCCCCTGAGCAGCGTAACTCGCCGCCACTGTCCATTGCTGCGCTTCGGACGCCGACCGCGCCGTCTCCTGAAAAAGCTCCAGGGCTCCGACGGCGGAGAGCGCGAGAATGACCATAGCGATTACGCTCTCCAGCAGAGTCACCGAGGAATCACTGGCGCAGTGTCAGAGAATGTGCAGGTGAACGGGTCCAGTGGTCCGCCATGACGATCTGACGCGACATCGATGGTGCAGACTCCAAGCGGGGAGACACTCAGCACCAGTGTTCCAGCCTCCATCGGTATTCCATCTCCCGACGCGATTATCGAAGCGGGTCGTAAAGCCGTTAGCTGCCATGCTCCGTTTTGAGCCACTGACAGTGTAACTGTCTCCGATTTCGCTAGCGCCGTTCGGCGCGCGTCGGAGATGACCGTTCCCAATGTGGTTCGATGCGGTTCCAGAATCATCGATGGCGCGACGACTGCAATCGCGATTCCCATGATCGCAATTACCACGACCATCTCTATGAGCGTAAATCCGGGGCGCGTCCGCGCAGGGGCCCGTAGCAGGAAACAATCGACCTTCTTCAGGTCAGCTCACCAGACTGGATCGGCGGTGAGGAGTTCGCCAACCGCTTCTTTCGTGATCGGCGCAGAGAAGAAATAGCCCTGGCCCTGTTCACATCCAAGCGATCGAAGTTCGCGGAGCTGCTCGGCCGTGCTGATTCCCTCGGCCTGTGCGCGAACGCCGACGATTTCGGACAAAGTGAGGATTGTTCGAACGAGACGAAGATTTTTTTCATCTGTATCCATGCTGCTGACAAAGGCGCGGTCGATCTTGATCGCGTCGATCGGAAGTCCGTTCAAATAGCTGAGTGACGAATAGCCGGTACCAAAGTCGTCGAGGTACACTTGTACCCCAAGGTCACGAATGCTTCTGAGAAGTGTAGTCGCGTTCTTCGCCTTGTCGATGATCGCGGCTTCGGTGATCTCGATGCGAAGGCTGCGCGCGGCAATTCCGGACCTCTCGATAGCGCTCGATATCTGGTCGACAATGTCTGGCTGAGAACATTGTTTTGCGGAAAGGTTCACGCCAATGGAAAGGGGCTGTTCGCGTGAATGCGCGCTTTGCCACTCCTTTATTTGCCGGCACGCTTCGCTCAGGACCCAGCGCCCCATCGGCACGATGAGCCCAGTCTCCTCGGCGATCGGAATGAAATCGGCCGGATGAACGAGGCCACGTTCGGGATGTTGCCACCGGACAAGCGCTTCGAGGCCGGTGATCTGGCCTGTGCGCAATGACACGAGCGGCTGGTAGTGCAAACGGAATTCCTCGACCTCGACGGCCCGCCGCAGATCGGTCTCGAGCTGAAGGCGGGCAAGTGCATCCGTATGCATCGTGCGATCGAACATCTCGTAGCGCGCTCGTCCTGCCGCTTTCGCGCGATACATCGCCATGTCTGCGCTTCGAAGCAGCTGTTCCGGTTGATCGTGCGCCATCGAGCTCGTGACGATTCCCATGCTCGCGGACGTCACTACTTCGGCTCCTGCGAGATTGACCGGGAATGAGAGCGCTTCCTCGATCCGCTCGGCGACGCGGCCGGCATCGCTCCCTTCGGTAATGCTCTCCAGTAAGATCGCGAACTCATCGCCGGAGAGCCTTGCCACCGTATCCTCCGGGCGGATACACGCCTCGAGCCGGCGCGCGACTGCGCGAAGCAACTCGTCGCCGGCGAAGTGACCGAGATTATCGTTGACTTCCTTGAACCGATCGAGATCGAGGAAGAGAACGGCAAAGACGTTGTCAGGATGCCGTGCAGCGCGGCGCATTGCGTGCCGCAACCGTTCCGTGAAGAGAGAGCGATTCGGCAGCCCGGTAAGCGCATCGTGCAGCGTACTATAAAGGAGGTGTTCCTGCGTCTGGCGTTTGGCAGACAGGTCACTCCGCAGCTCGATCTCGGTAACGAGCGAAGCGGCGATGTCCATCAGGCAGTTGATCTCGGTATGCGTCCATGCATGCGGCGCGGTGTCGATCACGCACACTGTGCCGATGACCTGGCCGTCTGCTGTCATGATCGGGACAACGGCGTACGCGACACCGTCCGGAGTGCGCTCATCGGATTCCGCATCGAGGAGAATTTTCTCGTTCGTGTTGCCGATGAATATCGGGCGCCCTGCGGACACGACCTGCCGGGCGTAGCGCAGTGCAAGTGGCAGCTTGCGCCAGACGCGGGACCGGCCGGTGAAGCCAACGCTGCTCTTCACGACATGCCGATCGTGATCGACCAGTGACACGATCACGACTGGGGCGCGTAGCGATCCGGCCGCAAGGCGCGCGACCCGGTCGAACGACTCCTCCGGCAGTGTGTCGTACGGAGTCGACGGCCTTATTGGCGAGACGTCTGGGCGTTCGCCGACGCTGCCCTGCCGGTCCGCGTTTTTAGCGGTCTGGCCGTGTTCGGGCATGCAATGCGATGTGACTCATTGAAGTGCAGGAGTCTTTGGGTGAACGGTGCGACTGTACGCACTGCTCGGGGGGAGCGCTAATGTAGCATTCCCCGGTCAGTTCTCCAAATGCTGGTTGCGGTGCAGCTTGTTCGATCAGTACAGTCCGCGGATCCAGCCTCCATCGACCGCAATCGAAGCGCCTGTGATGTAACTCGCTCGCTCGGACGCGAGAAACGCGGCCAACGCAGCGAATTCCCGGGGCTCTCCCAGCCGTCCGATCGGGATTTCGGATTCCCAGCGCGCGACGACCTCGCCCTGAGTAATGTTTTCGCGTGCAGCCGTCGCGGCGGATAAATCCTCGACACGGTCTGTTCGTGTGTAGCCCGGAAGGATGTTGTTGACTGTCACACCGAACGTCGCGGTCTCGTTTGCGAGTGTTTTGGCAAACCCTGTCACTGCGCTGCGCAAACTATTGGAGAGCATGAGGCCATGAACGGGCTGCTTAACGGCGATGGAGGTGACGTTGATGATGCGCCCCCAGCGGCGTTCTTTCATTCCAGGGAGTATGCCTCGAGTGAGGCTGACGACGCTGAGGAGAGTCGTGTCAACAGCCGCCTTCCACGTATCGGGAGAAAGCGTCTCGAATGCTCCACTCGGTGGGCCCGCCGCATTGGTAACGAGGATATCAATTCGGCCGAAGTGCGCGATCGCAGCCGCTATCATCGCATCGACCGCCGCGGGATTGGCAACATCACCCGGAAGAGCCAGCACGTCGACGCCGCAAGTTTTGACGATGTCGTTTTTCGTCGCGTTCAGCGCTTCTTCGCCGCGCGCATTGAGCGCAAGCAAAACACCTTCAGCCGCAAGCTCCTCAGCGATTGCGCGACCGAGGCCTTTGCTGCCCGCTGCGACGAATGCGACTTTGCCTTTCAGTCCGAGATCCACCGAGCTACTTCCTTAGATAGCTGTCCGTGCCCTTCAGCCAGTCTTCGCGCGGCGGGTCGAAGATGTCGACATCGAGTGTGTCTTCGAGTGCTTCGGCCTGATGAGGAAGATTCGAGGGAATCGTCAGTACTTCGCCTGCGCGAACGATTACTTCTTCCTTCTGGTCTTCGCCAAGCCAGAACCTTAGCGCGCCTTCGAGGATGTAGGTGATCTGTTCGTTCTTGTGTGAGTGTCTTGGGACGATGCAGCCTTTCGCCAGATACACGTGCGCAATCATCATGCGGTTACCCGTGATCAGGCGTCGTTCGAGTTTGTCATTGACTCGCTCGCGTGGCATGTCGTCCCACCGGTAGTGCGTGGCGCCCTTCGATATTGACTCGGTCACTTTATGCCTCGTGAAATGGTAGATAGTCGTCGAGAAACTTACGGTTCGATGCGCGAACGGGCTCCGACCCGGAGCCCGTTCTTTAACCTGGGGCGATTAGCCGGCGATACTACTTGACTGTGAAGTCCTTGCTGCCGGCCGGTGATCCATCGAGCATGATCTCGACTTTGTAAGGGCCCTTTCCCCAGGATCCCGCCTTTTGAATGTGGAATTCATTGCGTGATTCGCCACCAGTCGGTGCGATGTTCTGCGTCGATTCGTTCACGGTTTGTTTCCCGTTGTACGTCCATTTCGCTTCGAGTTTTGATGCTTTGGATGCTCCCTCAGTTTTAACGAGGACGTAGATGGTGTCGCGAGCGCCGAAGGTATCTGTCGAGGTCGCGAGATTCTTGTCGGCACTCAGTCCCTTGCCGGTCGAGACGTCGGTCACGCGGAGTGCGGCAGGTGCAGCGGGTGGTGGAGCTGCCGCGGGTAGAGCGGCGCTCGTGTCGGCTGGAACAGCAGCCTCTTTCTTTCCGCATCCAACCGTTAACAGCAGTCCAGTAATTGCCGAGAGAGCAACGAGGCCACGTGAATTAGTGTTCATCAATTCTCCTTTGCTTCGCCGAGGTCAGGAGGAACTGTCATCTTCCTCCGTCGCGTTTGGTCGGGAACGAGTGCGAGAGGCATCTGAGGCTGCAGTTAGCATGCCCATCCGACGTTCAACAGTGGGAGCATGGCGCCTGTGAAAATTGCCTATGGACAACATTCATATGTTTAGGCTATGCTTTACGCGTTCGGGGACGGGAAATTCCGTCCGGTGCGCTGACGCCGCTTTGACGCCAAGCTCACACGTTTCATACCATATGTTAAGGAAAGGTTTATGAATCGTTTTACCTCGCTGGCCGTATCTGCTGCATCGCTAGCCTTAGCCGCTTGCGCATCTGACAACTCGACGCCCGCGGGCGCGATTGCGGGACCGTCGGTTGTTGCCGACGTGTCGACAGGTCAGTCGATGCGTTTTCTCCACGCCAGGGTGTGTCCAAGTGCAGCGCCAGGCACGGCACGTTGCCACTCTCTTGTACGAGTTGACGCAAGCGGACAGCCGCTGGCAACTACTGCCCCAAATGGTTATGGCCCGGCCGCGCTTCAGGCTGCTTACAACTTAGCCGGTGCAAGTGCAGCCAACGGAGCTGGACGGACCATCGCAATCGTCGACGCATACGATGATCCCAAGGCGGAAAGCGATCTTGCAGTTTACCGAACGCAGTTTGGGCTAAGTGCCTGCACAACGGCCAACGGCTGTTTCAAAAAAGTGAGCCAGACTGGCACCACTGCGTATCCACGTGGAGACGCTGGATGGGCCCAGGAGATTTCACTTGATCTCGACATGGCGAGCGCTATCTGCCCCAATTGCCATATCCTGCTCGTCGAAGCGAGCTCCAGCTCTTTCGCAAACCTGTCAGCTGCAGTGGACCAGGCGGCGACATTAGGAGCAACCGTAATTTCAAATTCCTACGGCGGAAGCGAGTATGCGGCTGAAGTGACCGATCAGTCACACTACAATCATGCCGGCGTCGCGATCACGGTCAGCTCAGGGGACAGCGGTTACGGCGTTCAGTTCCCAGCAGCATCGCAGTACGTCACTGCTGTAGGCGGTACGACACTCACGACAAATTCAAGTGCTCGTGGCTACGCCGAGACGGTGTGGAGCGGAGCGGGCAGCGGGTGCAGCGCCTACATCGCGAAGCAGTTTTGGCAGACAGATGCGGGCTGTGCGCGTCGCACTGTCGCCGATGTGTCGGCCGTTGCGGATCCGAATACCGGAGTTGCGGTTTATGACACGTTCCGGGGTTCAACGGGATGGTTGGTCTTCGGTGGGACTAGTGTCGCAGCGCCGATCATCGGCGGCGTTTACGCCCTGGGCGGGAATCTCGCTAACAATGCCTCCTATGCGTACGCGCACAGATCGTTTTACGATGTCACATCCGGAAGCAACGGAAGCTGTGGTGGAACGTACCTGTGCACCGGAGTCAGCGGATTTGACGGGCCGACTGGTCTGGGCACTCCGAACGGCACAACAGCTTTCTAGCGGTTGAAAGAAGTCCACAAACAAAAACGTCCCGGCGATTCGCCGGGACGTTTTTTGTTTGCGCTCGATGCCTAATAGGACATTACGCAGCCACCGCTGCCTGAGTTGAGCCAGTTCTGCTGAACGAGAAACGCCTTGCCACCGATCGTGACATTCGACGTGCCATTGTAGGAAGTTCCCCACGTCCATGCGCACTTGTCAGCGTTCTCATAGCCTTGGCTGTCATACCATGCGTTGCCCATCATGTCCGTCGTGGTCTCTTCGATCTCGTGAGCGAGTACGCTCACTTCGCCGTCTGCGCCTGGGTCACCGTTGGGCGAGGGCGAGCCATTGGTGCAAGATCCAGGATACGCATAGTCATATGGAAGTGCCGCATATAGCGCGTTTTTCGCAACGCCGCCAACAGTCACCGTCGCGTGCGTGTGATAGCCACAGTATTGAGATCCGAAGCCGCCACCAAGGTTGACTTTGCCCGCCGTGAAGATGATGTACAGAGTGCTCGCATCGTAAGTAAGCGCTCCACTGTTGAAGCCGGACTGCAGCATCGCGATCATGCTCGCATCGCTGACGTTGGTCGTCCCACTCGGTGCGTTGGTGCCATTTGCCCAATAGCCCGTATAACTGACTGAGTTGACGATTGGGATGCCACCGGAATTGGTGTACGTGCTGTTGATGTTGAAGTACGGCGTTCCCCCAAGATGGTTGAGGAAAAATCCGACGAGGGAATTGTCAGATGTGCCCGCGCCCGTTGATCCAACCGCGGGGCCGCGCGTGTAGATCGGCGCTGATGCCCAATAAACAGCGACTACCTTCGTGCCCGCCTGAAGTACCGGGCCACCGTGATACGATATGCCGGTCCCGCTTCCAGGCCTGATTCTCGCCTCTCGTCGCGCAGCTGCTTCAGCTGCATTGGATGCAAGCGGCATGTAATGTACGTGCGATTCCTGCGCATCTGCGGGAGCTACATCCTGCGAGAACGAAGGCGCCAGGTCGACACCGGTCGACGGCGAACTCACGCCAGTCGAATCGGAGCACGCGGCGAGCGCAAGAATTCCAACGGATACTCAGGCAGCAGCAAACAGTCTCCTCATCGACGGTCCCTTCTTGAAAAGGTTGACTTCGCTTTCTGGGGGCGACGATTATTACATCAGAGCCTTGTATTGTCCATAGCGATGTGAACATTCGTTTCCACCCGGACCGTGACCATGGACTTACTCAACCTCGCAATCGTCACATTTACGCTGCTGTTCGGACCCGCCCACCCGCAATCGTTCTCCCCAGTCACCCAACAAGACGTCCAGCAGCCATTTGCATGGTCAGGCTCCGCCCGTGATCTCACGATCGAGCTGTGGCTCATCCAGAACGGCGATTCTGTTTTCGCCCGCGGGGCGTATCATGTCGCGAGCACGAAAAAAGTCGGGTGCGGAGGCGAGACCCTCCCCGCCAAAGGACTCGTGACAATGCGAGCGAAGGGCTCATTCGCCTCCTTCGCCGGACGGCTCCTGTTCGACTCAGGTTGGACGCCACCATTCCGCGCGGCTAGAACAGGTCCAACCAGCATGAATGGAAGCATCAGCTCAGTCGATCGCGGCCCCTGCAAAATGACGCTGCACCGAGTGACGACAAATCTTCGCGGGCCGCCACGACTGTAAACTCAGGCCTCGGCCGGCTTGCCAACGAAACCTTTGAGGCGCTCCTTCACACCCGGCCACTCGGTGTCGAGAATACTATAGTAGACAGAGTCGCGCCAACGACCCGAGTAGGTCAGCATGTGCTTCCGGAGAATCCCTTCCTCCCTGGCGCCCATTCTCAGCATCGCGTTACGCGATTGCGAATTCAACACATCGGTCTTGAGCTCGACACGCGCGCATCCCCACTCCTCGAAAGCGTGTGTGAGCATCAACAACTTCGCCTCCGAATTCACATACGTGCGCTGAAATGCGGGCGTTATCCACGTCCAGCCAATCTCGGCCCTTTTGTTAGCTACATCGATATTTCCGAAACGCGTGCTGCCGATAATCTGTCCGCTCGCCTTATCGACAGTGACAAACGGCACGCTCATCCCCCGTTCGCAATCTGCCAATGCTGCCGCAACGTAGTCCGCCATACCCTCAGGAGAGTCGGCTCGCACATTGGTCAATCTCCACAATTCTTCGAACGCGCCCGCTCGCGTTAAATCGACGAGATGATCGTGCAACATCGGTTGAAGACGAACCCGCAGTCCGTCGAGCGCCACCGGCTTTATCTCCATCACACGTGCGCTGGCGAACTGGGCGGAACTGTCGGGTGCACGAGGTGGAATCCAGTCGCCTGCTGATAGGCATTCGCGACCGCAAGCAGCTTCGCCTCCTCGAACAGGCCAGCCAGGAAGGTGATCGACACAGGCGTTCCATCAGGGCGAAATCCGTTCGGTAGAATCACCGCGGGGTGCCCTGTCAGGTTGGTCGCTACCAGCTGCGAAAGATTCGCGGCATTCGTCGGCGTAACGATCACATCGACCGTCTTCATCAGCTCGTCCCACGCGACGATCGCTGTTGTGCGAAGCCGGTTTGCATTGATGTAGTCAACGGCGGGGATGAATCGCGCTGTCCGAAAAGTATTCGCCCAGTCGAACCTGGTCTGCTGAACGAGCTCACTATCGCGCCTCGTTCGCGTGAGATCGTCGAAAGCAGCAGCAGCCTCAGCCGTCAGAATAATCCGCATCGTGTCGTACGGGAGATCCGGAAGCTCAACCGGAATCAGCTTGATGCCCATTCCACGTAATACATCCAGTGCGCGATCGTCGAACGATTTTGACCCATGCTGCGTTCGCTTTGGATCGGCAGGATCCATCATCGGAAGATCGAACGCGCTTTTTATGTAACCGACTCGCAGCTTCGCTGGCGACAGTGTCGCATTCCAGTGAAACGACGCCGGAATCGCCATGTTGTCTTTCCCGTCAGGGCCGTGAATCGCATCCAGCACGAGTGCGCAATCTTCGGCGCTTCGGCAAATGGGCCCGAGTTTATCCATGCTCCACGACAACGCCATCGCGCCGGTTTTCGGGACACGTCCGTAAGTGGGCCGCAGCCCAGTCGTCCCGCAGACTGTCGACGGAGACGAGATCGATCCGAGCGTCTCGCTGCCGATCGCAAATCCTACCAGTCCTGCAGACGTTGCCGAAGCCGGCCCGGCCGACGATCCGCTCGAGCCTTGATTCACATTCCACGGGTTTCGCGTTCGCGCGCCGAACCAGATGTCGCCCTGCGCCAGCTCTCCGAGCGTGAGCTTTGCAACGAGAATCGCACCCGCTGCATCGAGGCGCTGTACGACCGTCGCATCTTCGTCGATAACCTGCTCGCGATATGGCCCGGCACCCCATGTCGTCTTGTAACCCTTGACTGCAAGAAGATCTTTCGCGCCCCACGGAATCCCATGGAGCGCTCCGCGATAACGTCCCGCTGCGATTTCCGCATCGGCCTTCTTTGCCTGTGCACGCGCGCGATCCTCCGTAAGCGTGATCACGCAATGGAGGACGGGATCGTAGCGCTTGAGCCGCGCGATGTAGAGATCAGTGAGCTCGGATGGAGTGATCTGACGCCGCCGAATCAGCTCCGACAGTTGTGTAACCGGAAGGAACGCCAGCTCACCCGGCCCTGGCACTGACGCGCGCGCCGCATGCGACCGGACCATGCCGCGCTTCGGGCCAACGGGAATCTTCTTTCCAGGCGGAACCGGATTGAACACGAGCGCCGGACTCACTGAATTCGCGAGAAACACCTTGTGAAGCGCTTCGATTCGTTGCTCCTGCTGCTTCAGTCCATCGAGCATCATCGCGCGCTCCGCATCATCGAACCTGATACCAGCCACATCCTCGGCGGCTGCAATCGTCGCCAGCGTGATGTCCGCGCCATCCGCAACTTTTGCCCACAGCACACCCGGAAGGAGCGTCGAGCCGAGTCCAATGCTCGCGAAGTAGGTCATGAAGGTTCGGCGATCGTACTGGGCTGACATTATTGGCGCCTCGCGTGGGGTTCGGGACGGAACAATAATGCGTCGCGGCGAAGCCGCTTGCATCAACTTGCTCGCGGCGGAGGCGAGGCCAGTCGCAGGCCGCTCAGCATGTTGGGAGGATTACTGGATGCACTCCGCAGTGGGATTCGGCTTCGGGTGATCCACGACGAGCCTGTGATCGAGGTCCGCGACATGCGTTGCGAGATCAGCAACAAAACTCGCCACCCGCGCCAGGTGCGAGTAGTTGATGTACTGCGGCTCATCGGTCACCTGATGGTAATCGATATGCCCGCCGGTGCTCATGAACGCGATGGGAATTCCATAACGCGCGTATTCGTAGTGGTCGCTACGACAGTAGTACTGCTCGGGATGGCCCGGCGCGTCGAAGCTGTAGTCGAACTTGAAGCCAAGCGCGTCCCTCGTATTTACTGTTTCAAGCAGATCCCCCAGCTCGGTTGAGAGTCGACGCGAGCCAATCACCTGAAGAAAGCCGGGATTGCCACCGGGCAGGTCCGCTGCCTCGCCTCGCCCAATCATGTCGATGTTGAGCTGGCCAACGATCGAATCGCGCGAAACTGTCGGGTGGTCCGTGAAGAATTCCGACCCGAAGAGGCCAAGCTCTTCGCCCGTGTGCCACACAAATAACAACGACCTCTTCGGCTTCACCTTGTCAGACGCGAATTTCTCTGCGATCTCCAGAAGACCAACTGATCCAGAACCGTCGTCGTCGGCGCCGTTGTAAATCGAATCCCTGCGTGCGGGACGAATGTGATGAAGGCTGTCAACACTCACATGAATCGATGAGCGCTCTGGGGCAGTCAATCCGGTGCCCGGAAAACCCGGAAGCTCGTGGGTGCGCGCGATGTAAAGCTTCGCGGCGATCTCGTTGAACGCCCGAAGCGAATCCGTGTCAACTGGCCCTTCATCGCGAAGACCGAGATGATCGTTGTGCGCGCCGAGGGCTACGAATTCATTGCGAAGACGCGGGTCGCTTCCACGAATTATGGCGACGACGTTACGGGCAGGCGCATCGACCATTCGATATCTGATCTCGCCCGACAATATTTTGCCTGTGGTCCCGGGGTGCGCGTTCGCAATTGGGACCCCGAGGAACAATGGAATAGATGCTGCCGGCACAGCCAGACTCAGCGGACGCACGACAGTATCGGCAGGCTCGCGCATCTGCGTTGAGACCTGACTCATGAATGCCCGAAGCTGAGGTATTATTTGTTCAGCCGGCACTATGATGAACCCAGCTGCGTCGGCGTAGCGGCGTCCAATCCCGGGCGTCGGTCCACTGACGATAACGACTTTTCCGCGCGCGTCGCTGGGCGTCA
>JANYKY010000222.1 GCA_025357975.1 Gemmatimonadaceae bacterium | reverse complement strand
TCGACCAACACTCAGAGCCCGCCGTTAGCACAGCTCCCATACGGCCGCTCAGGGTCGCGTTCGAGCAGGCAGGGTAACCCTGATAATCGAAAGGAAGGGATATGACAACAAGTCGCGAGACGGGCAATTTAAATTTCTCAGCGCTTCGTGGGCTCATTGATGCCGCGAGTGCCCTGCCGCTTGAGGATCGGATCACGCTCCTCAAGGGATTGATGCCGGGCATCGCCATTCAGACGACCCCCCGCGATTTTGATGGTCTGCTTGTCGAGCTGCGTCTTAAGGGCGAGAGGTTTTTCGACGCGATGAATCACCCTGGCGAGGGGCGAAAATTGCGGCACGTAATGGGTGAGCGGGATATAGAGGAACGCTGAATGCACCGCACCGCTGTGGATCGTACTGTCTCGGCCGAGCGATTGAGACGCAAAGTTAATACGCCATTCTTTCTGGCCACGCTGGTCGTGATGTCATGCGGGCGTGAGCAGAATGCGCGGGCTCCGCAGGATTCCGCCATGGGCGGTGCGGACAGCGTGAACGGAGCGCCGACGTCTGCGTCGCGCGATACGGCCGGCTCGGGAGCGATCAACTGGACGGTAGCCGATCTCCAGACCAGAATGCGGCACGCGGGAATCAACGCCATTCCTGCTGGTCAAGTTCGACAGTCGTTTCTCGGCGCCCCGGGAACGCGCTTTACCATGCAAGGCGGCGAACTTCAGGCATTTGTGTATGCGGACGCAGGAGCATTGTCGCACGACATCGATGTGCTTGACACCGTCAGGGTTTCGCCGCCAGGGACGATGATCGACTGGAGATTACCGCCCAAGCTGATCGTCTCTAACAATCTCGCGGTGATTCTCCTTACCCGAGACTTGGAGCTTCGAAAAACAATCACTGAGGCGGTCCGACCAAACCTCTTCCGACACGATCAGTCTGCAAGGCCGGCTGACGCGACGGATACTGGAAGAAAATGACGGGCGCGGTCTGCGGTTCGTGGTCTCTGCAGACACTCAGACTCATTCTGACCGGCTGGGCGCTGGCACATTGAGATCATGACCAGCGAGCCAAATCCCCACACTCGTTAAATCAGCGCTCGTGCGAGCGCTTCGATCCCCTTCATGTCGCTGCCAAAGCGGCCGATGCTTTCGCGATGTCGTTCGAGATCACCATAGGAAAGAAAGCAGACTCCAAGGTCAGCGACACGGCTGAAAGCGGGGCGCCTGAGTTGTGCACGAACTTCGGATTCGCGGTCGTCCGGCGCGACTAGAAATAAGCCGGACAACCTCTGAGCTGGTCCAAGGGCAAGGTCAAGCAGCCGTACGATACCTGAATAGATCGACGTGGTATGCTCGACTTCGTATGCTGCGACGACCTCCTCGTTCGCCGGGTTTAGCCATAGCACGTCTATCAACCGGATTGCTTCAAAGCCAGCGGCATTTCTGATCGCCGCCGGTAGGGAATCGAGACAACCATCGCCAAGCCGCCCGTCTCCGAGGGATCTTCCCTGGTCGTTCGATGCAATCCAGACATGGTAGCCGAGAGCCAGGCCCAAGTCGCGAAGCCACCCTTGAACTTGCGTGTGCGTTCGATCGTTACTAGAAATCGTCGCGCGAGCTTTTTGGTCCGTCGCACTGGCGGTGCGTATGACAGCCATGTCAGCGGCCCAGGCGGCGAGAGCGGCCTCATCACCGTGTGGCGGAGCTTGATACCTTTCCGAACCTATGTCAAAAAGGAGGCCAGCGATGGCGCCAAGATCATTCGACAGAAGATTTCTGAACTGGGAATTCAAAGCCATCATGCCGTCCCTCATGGCGAGATAGTCCGGCCAGCTTCCCAGCTTGATTCGCGAAGCGGTAAGCGAATTGTAGCCCTTCACGATTGCGGTATTGAATGGCGGGACGAGCGTTGGATGGAGGAAGTACAAGAGATTTGCAGACGCCGGGCCAACTCCCTTGATCCTGCATTTGTCGAGAGCTTGTATCGCTGCGATTACCTCAGCTGCGTTCGAACAGCACGAACAAGTGTCAAGGAAGCGCCCGAATGCGCGCTGGTTCTCGCTGGATTCGTAGATATCTGGAATTCGCAGCTTGGGTTTCCACAGAAAGGCATGGTCGGCCCCTTTGAATATCTGTCGTTGTTCAGCCACCGAGCGAACGACGGTCTCGAGTGTTGATCCCTTATATACGTTGCCGAACGTGTCGCTCTGGATTTCCGAGACGACCTTCGAAACGCCCCTTCGGATCGAACGGAAATTTTTTAGTCGCTCTTCCCAGAGGAACCAACTCTGGTATGTGGCGCCGGAATCTTCGCGCCATCTTCGGATCAGGCTTTCGATTGGATTCATCAGAATTCAAAGGGCGTTGTCACGTCTCGGCTGCAGCCTTAGGGGACCGCCAAACTTCGGATGCAACCCGTTCGTTGTCTATGTTTCAACTGCCGAGATGACATTGCCACTGGGAGCGAAAGAAGAGCCTATCGCCACACCCGCAGACCGAATAGCAGGCTAGCTCCGTTCGAATTCCGCCTCTGCAGCCTATCCAACTCGGCCGTGCTGCCCGTGCGCCGAGTGAATTCGAGTCCCACATAGGGTCCGAACTTCCGCCGTATCTCATACCGCAGGCGGGCCGCAAGAACGACTTCATTTAGCCCCGAGCCAACTCCGAACCGAGGAACTGCACGCGTGGACGCATTGAGATCCATACTCGGCTCGAGTATGACCTTCTGCGTGAAGAGGAATTGGTACGACGCGTCCAGCCGCGCAGAAACATCGCCGCCGGTGCTGACGAAAAGCGTGGGCGCGAACTCAAACCTCAAAGGCGACTCGCCAATGATTCCCATTGCGAACAGAACGCGACCGTCCTTCCGTTCGTCCCATCGCCTGTCCATGCGAACGCCTGCAACCGCGTCCCAGTACGGAGATATGAGGTGGCCAGCCAGTGCCTGAACCTCGCCCGCACCACTCGTCCCCTGACTGCTCTGTTCTCCTTCTGTGCGGACCCAGAGCCGGTTGTACGCTCCCCCGTACCAGCCCAAACCCTCAAAGGAGATTGGTCGTCCCGGCTGGCCGGGGATGTATTCGAGCTCATCGAAGATTACGAAGCTTGCTTTGCCCCAGTCCATCATTTCGGTTGCCGCTGGCATCTGCTGGCTCAATGCCTGGCGTGGCCCCAGCGTCAAAGCTGACGCAACCGAAACAAGAATTGCTGCGACACTCAACAAAGCTCTGCGCCGACGGTCAGTCATCCTGATTGCCCATCGGCATTGACATAGTTTCAGCTCCAGAGACTTCTACAACGCGAAACATTCCGACGGCCATGTGATACATCACGTGGCAGTGAAACGCCCACTTGCCGGGTGCATCGGCCGTAATGAGAAGAGAAATACGCTCACCTGGCTTCACGTTCACAGTGTGAACTCGCGGAATCATGTTGCCCTGACCGTTCTCCAGCTCCATCCACATACCGTGTAGATGCATGGGATGATTCATCATCGTGTCGTTCACCATCGTTAGCCTGAGCCTTTCGCCGTGAGTAAAACGAATCGGCTCGCTGTCGGCAAACGATATTCCGTCCATCGACCACATGAAACGTTCCATATTGCCGGTGAGGTGGAGCTCGAGCTCCCTCTCTGGAGCCCTGAAATCGGGACGGGGTTCGAGTGCGCGGAGTTCGGTGTATCGGAGAACGCGCCAGCCGTCAGACCCGAGGCCGTGCCCCGCCTCCGCAAGCCTGCTCTGCGCTATCATCGGAACCGCAGAGTTGCCCGGGCCGTGTGTGCTGGGCTCGTGAGGTATTGCGTTGGGAAGAGTACCAGGGGCGCGGAGGCCGGTTGACCATGTGGCTCCTGCAATTGCCATCCGTTGCGAGTCGTCGTCGGCACCTGTTGTTGCGGCGGACATGCCAGGCATTCCACCCATGCCATTTGCCGAATCGTTCGCAGGCGCACGAGCGACCGCACCGGCTCCCGGGCTCATGTCCATACCGGACATGTCCGATCCGCTCATATCCATACCGGTCATGTTCATTCCCATGTCGGCCATAGTCAGAACAGTGCGTTTTCGCCGAAGGGGTATTGGTGCAGTCATGCCCACCCTCGGCGTAAGTGTTCCGCGTGCGTACCCGCTCCGGTCGATCGCCTCCGCGAAGATCGTATACGCCTGACTTGACTTCGGCTCAACGATTACGTCGTAGGTCTCAGCAATGGAGACACGAATCTCGTCAGTCTCGACCGGCCGGACGTATTGCCCGCTAACCTGGACGACCTTCATCGGCAAGCCAGGCAGGCGAACGTCGAAAATGGTGCCCGCGCCTGAATTGATAAAACGCAGGAGCACGCGCTCGCCCGGACGAAAAAGGCCCGACCAGTTCGCACTGGGAGCAAGACCGTTCATGAGAAATGAATACGTCATGCCGGTGACGTCCGAAATATCTGTCGGATCCATGCGCATTCTCGCCCACATCGTCCGGTCCTCGAACGCAGCCTTGAATCCGTTTTTCGAGACGTCCTTGAAGAAATCCCCGACTGTACGTCGCTGGTTATTGTAGTAGTTGCCCTGCTTCTTCATGTTCGCCAGGACACTATATGGATTGTCGAAGGTCCAGTCCGACAGAACGATCACGTACTCCCG
>JANYKY010000223.1 GCA_025357975.1 Gemmatimonadaceae bacterium | reverse complement strand
CCAGCGCCTCGCGAGACGCCTGGCATCCGTGCAATCGGGCTCGTCAGCGACAGCGCCGCCGACATCTACGGCGGTCGTGCCCATCACATCTTCGCCAGTCTTTGAATCGTATCGCGCCATACGGACGAGTCTGATTTTTTCACACGCCGTTGAGTCGCTTCGGACAATTGCTGTCACGAGCGCTTCACCGGGTGACGGCAAGAGCACGACCGTCGGCAATCTTGCGATCGCCTTCGCGCAGCAAGGCCTTCGGGTTCTTGTCATCGATTGCGATTTGCGCCGCGGATCACTTCACAGAATTTTCGGCGTGCCGCGCGTTCCAGGATTCACCAATGCGATCGGCACTGGTTCCGACCTGAAATCGGTCATCAAGGAGACATCGACTCCGAACCTCTGGGTAGTGACGACGGGAGTTCAACCTCCAAACCCTGGCGAGCTCCTTGGGAGCCACCGTGTTCGGGACCTGCTGATCCAGGCGCAGGTGGAGTTCGACCTCGTTTTGATCGACACTCCGCCGGTTCTTGCTGCAGCAGATGCGGGGATCATCGCCTCGATGGTCGATGGCGTCATTCTCCTGATCAAGGTCGGGTCGACCACAAAGAGCGCGGCGAGGACGGCGCAGGAGCGTCTCAACGTTGTCGGAGCGCGCATTCTTGGCACGGTCCTCAACGATCCGAAGGAGATGCTGGAAGCAACCGAAGAGTACTACTACTACGACTATTCTACCCCCAAGACTCCCATCGGATAGCGAGACTTGGACCGACGCGTAAGCTCACTCGTGAGTCAGCGCAGGGCACGCGCCATGTCCGTCGTCGTGCCGGTTTTCAACAGGTTAGCGCTTCTCAAGAAGACTGTAGCTTCACTGACGGCGCAGACTTTGGCCGACGCTGAGTTCATTCTCGTCGACGATCGCTCAGGCAAAGAAGTCCAGCACTTTCTCGCTGGTTTGTCGAACGTCGATCCACGCTTTACCGTAATGGTCAAGCCTGTTGAGCAACCGCGGGGTTGTCAGAGCAGTCGGAACCTCGGGCTCGACCATTGTTCGGGAGAAGCTGTTGTCTTTCTCGATTCGGACGACTTGCTATCGCCGACTTGTCTCGAAAAGCGCCACGCCTTCATGATCAGCCACCCTGAAACCGACATTGTCGTTGGGTCTCAGGCAATATTTACGGCCGATGATGAGAAAATGCATCTTGTCAACGTGCCCGACGAACGTGCAAGCAACCTCGACAGATTCCTCGCCCTTTCGCACCCTCTCGACGTACCGTGGGTCAACGGCGGTGTGGCAATCAGGACAAGCGCGCTCTCAGCCAGCAAGATCCGCTGGCGCCCGGAATTTCACTGGGACGATGTCGCGTTCCACTTTGAATGTGTGGCCAATGGCATGACGGTTCGATGGCTCACGGACCGGCAGCCGGATTCGTTTTACCGGAGCCATTCAATCGATCGCTTCGGCGAAATGCTGTTTTCGCCAGACGGCCTGTTGAGCTCCGCAGGTATGCTCTGCTGGATGCGCAACTTTCTCGAGGCACATGATGAGTTCAGTGAACCCCGACGTCTCCGCCTCGTCACGGATTTCTTTCACGCGTGTTTCATGCGCGCGGTCGATCAGGGGCCAAGCCGCCTTGCTCGAGACCTGGTTTCGGTTGCGCTCGATGGAAATCTCCTGACGCGCTCCGAATCGCTGCGCATGCGAGCGTACGCGCGCGGCAGAGGCGCATTCCGTGCGCTTCCTCGCGTGACCTACTATTGGAACCGCTTCTCCGAGGCGACAATTCTGTCGGCTTACACCGGACAGAGTGGTGGCACGTACGGGACACTAGATGCGGGCGCGCGCGCATGGCCGCTGGCGCCGCGTGGCGAGGTGGTTGGTTGATTCGCCTATTTACAACCATATTCGCCGAACGTGCGCAGTCCAGACGCCAGGAATATGAGGAGGCGTTCCGCCGAAATTGCGATTGCGCGGCAATAGATGAGATCCACGTTTTTCGGGAAGGACAACCCGAGCTGCCGGAGTGCTCCAAGGTCAGCGTCCGGGACTTGGGCCGCCGCGCATACTACCGCGATTACCTCGACTG
>JANYKY010000208.1 GCA_025357975.1 Gemmatimonadaceae bacterium | reverse complement strand
CGTAAAAATACCGGGCACCGGCGTGAAGCTTCAATGCGTTCTGACTTCCGATTGGAACGTATACTCCGCCACCGAATATCCACGCGGATGTTGCGTCATTCTTGTTTGTCGTGCTCGCGTACTCGTAGTCACTATCAGATCCAGTTACCGACGTCTGCGTCATGAGGTCCATGATTCCAAAGCTCGCGTTCACGTAGGGTTGGATCCGTCCTGCTGGCGCGGTGATTTGAGGACCGATGCTCCCCCAGTAAGCGAGGTTAGTCGTTCTCACATTGAGCGAAACGCGGCCTGTGACTGGCAGGTAAGGGACACGCAATCTTTCGCTGCCGTATTGCATGCCGCCGAAGTCGCCTCGAATGCTGAAGATTCCGTCTTTGTCGAGACGTATCGATCCCCCAGCGTTGGCTCCGAAACCCTGAGTATTCAACTCAGTCGCGAATTCGCCTTTGGGCTGCGCGACGAGCAAGTCACCTTCGATGCTGAATCTCGATGGGGCAGTTCGCCAGAATTCCGGATTCCTGCGGGATTGCGCCCCAGCGGAGAAAAATGCCAGCAGCGTCCCTGACAGTGGTATCATCGCTTTCAGTACCGACAATCGTCCGGGCATCATTAACTTCTCCGTGGCAGTGACTGCAGGAGCCGATGGCACTCAGCGTGCCTTCCTCTCGCTTTCTCCTATCTCACGGTACGATATAGCTTTATCTAGAGTTTCAATGGCTGGTGAACACATGATTGCCCCAACGATATGACACTTTCTGTCCCCCAATGGTGACAACAGAACACGCCCTCCTGGTCAAGGGACTGAAGAAGGCCTACGGAGACGTCGTCGCCGTGGATGGTCTCAACCTCGACATGAAAGTCGGCGAGTGCTTCGGACTCATCGGCCCCAACGGAGCCGGTAAAACCACCACCATCGAGATCTGCGAGGGCCTGCTGGATCGTGACTCCGGAGATGTCGAAGTACTGGGAATGACCTGGGATGCCAATGGCAATCAGCTTCGCGAGAAGCTCGGTATTCAACTCCAGGACACGCAGCTTTCCGAAAAACTGACGGTGAGCGAGACACTTCATCTCTTTCGAAGCTTCTACGTGAAAGGACGCGACGTCCGCGACGTCATCGATGCTGTTCAGCTCGGAGAAAAAAACAACGCCCGCGTCGGCACGCTTTCAGGTGGACAGAAGCAACGCCTGGCAATTGCGTGCGCGCTGGTGGGTGATCCCGATCTCCTTTTTCTCGACGAGCCGACGACCGGCCTCGATCCGCAATCCCGCCGGCGACTGTGGTCGTTAATCGAGGGCTTCAAGGCAACTGGTCGCTCCATCCTCCTCACAACGCACTATATGGATGAGGCCGAAAAGCTTTGCGATCGCGTTGCAATCGTCGATCACGGACGCGTTATCGCACTTGGAACGCCGGCCGAACTGATCGAATCCATCGGCGCGACCATTCCTGCTCCGCCACCCCGCGCCAGCTCGGCTAGCCTCGAAGACGTTTTCGTCGCCCTCACTGGAAGGACGTTGCGCGATGAGTGACATGGAGACCAGAACCCCATCTCGGCGGTTTGTGGACCGCTCGATCGTGCAGCTCACGCTTGTGCGGTTCCGCGAATTCATCAGACAACCCGAAGCAGTCTTCTGGACATTTGTGTTTCCAATTCTGCTTGCAGTCGGACTTGGCCTCGCATTTCGTTCACGCGCGCCCGAGCGACCGCTCATCGGCGTGGTGAGTTCCGACGCAACTGCGGCCGGGATATTCGCATCGCTCCAAAAAGATTCTACCCTCACGGCCGAATCATTCACGAGCGACACAGCGGCCCAGCACGCCCTGCGCACCGCCAAAGTCGCAATCCTCGCGGTGTCCGATGGTCGTGGCGGCGTACGCTACATCTATGATCCACAGCGAAGCGAATCCGCGATTGCGCGCCTCGTCGCCGACCGTGCGATTCAAACGGGTGCGGGCCGCGCCGACCCGGTTGCCGTTTCAGAGATGAAAGTCACAGAGCGCGGGTCGCGCTATATCGACTTCGTCATCCCCGGACTGCTCGGCATGAACCTCATGGGAAGTGGCATCTGGGGGCTTGGGTTTGCGATCGTAGATTCGCGCAGCAAGCGGCTGCTCAAGCGGTTTATGGCGACTCCAATGTCTCGGGCCGAGTATCTGATGTCGTTCCTGTTCTCGAGAATGTTTTTCCTTATCCTCGAAGTGGTGACGTTGCTTGGATTCGGGGTGCTCGCATTCAAGGTTCCAATGCGCGGGTCGATTCTCGATCTCGCACTGATATGTATTCTGTCGGCGTTGACGTTCGGCGGCGTCGGACTCCTCGTCGCATCGCGTGCAAAGACGGTGGAAGGAGTATCGGGACTCATGAATTTCGTGATGCTGCCGATGTGGATTCTCTCCGGTGTTTTCTTTTCATCGAATAATTTTCCAAGCATCGTTCAGCCACTCATCAGGATTCTTCCCCTTACAGCGGTCAACGATGCGCTTCGTGCGAACATGCTCGAGGGCGCATCGCTCGGCGGTGTAGCCCCTCAACTCATCGTCATCGCCGCGTGGCTCGTAATTAGTTTTGCGGCGGCCCTGAAACTCTTTCGGTGGCGCTGACCGATCAATGGATGGGATCGAGAACCCCGCACAGCAGGATGCTGTTATCGTCTCGGAGCACTTGTCGATTCCGAGGTCGGAGCTGGAGTTTCGGGCGTCGCGCGCATCTGGCCCGGGCGGCCAACATGTCAACAAGACTTCATCGAGGATCGAAGTCTTATGGAATGTTGCTCATTCGGTGGCACTAAGCCCCGAGCAACGCGATCTTCTGCTTGTACGTCTCGCATCGCGACTCAGCGAAGATGGAACAGTTAGGGTTGTCGCAAGCGATACGCGCAGCCAGCTGCGCAATCGACAAACTGCCGAGCGGCGACTGGCTGAGCTCATCGCGCGATCGCTGAGAGTTCAGAAGAAAAGAAGACCAACCAGAAAACCGCGCGCTGCCAACGAAGCACGCCTCACCGAGAAGAAGAAGCACTCTGACAAGAAACGAACCCGCCAGCAGGGCGCCGCGGAGTAGGGTCATCGCCGCGTTTGCGGCAGTTTACGTCATCTGGGGATCGACATACCTCGCAATAAGATTCGCGATAGAAACGTTGCCGCCATTCATGATGGCCGGCTCACGTTTTCTGATGTCCGGTGCGATTCTCTTTGGATGGTCGTGGATTCGGGGCAGCGAACGTCCATCGCGCCTGCAATGGCGGAACACATTGATAATCGGCGCGTGTCTGCTCGTTGGCGGTAATGGCGCGGTTGTCTGGGCTGAGCGCATCGTTCCGTCCGGGCTTGCGGCGCTTATGGTTGCGATTCTTCCGTTCTGGATCGCGATCATCGAATGGCTGAGGCCGCATGGTAAGCGCCCATCGAAAGGGGTTATTATCGGGCTCATTGTCGGCCTCGTCGGACTTGTCGTCTTGATTGGGCCAACAGCGCTGAACCCCACTACGGCCGCGTCTGGTTCCGGTGTTCGGCTAACCGGGGCAATCGTCCTCATGCTTGGCTCGTTGTCTTGGGCACTCGGGTCTATTTTTTCTCAACACACGGTGCTCCCCAAGTCCGCCATTCTCGCAACAGGAATGGAGATGCTCGGCGGCGGGGTGATGCTGCTGATTGTATCCGTGTTGTTTCGTGAGCCGATGCACTTCGACCTCGCTGGAGTTTCGGCGAGGTCGATTGGTGGATTGCTTTATTTGACGACTGCCGGTTCGCTGGTTGGGTTCACCGCGTATATCTGGCTCCTCGGCCACCAGCCGCCATCACGCGTGTCGACCTACGCATATGTAAATCCGGTGGTAGCGGTTTTCCTCGGCTGGGCGCTCGCGGGCGAAGCGCTATCGCTTCGCACCGCAATCGCCGCAGCGATAATTATTGGTGCGGTCGCAGTAATTACGACTGCACGGAGCTCATCGCACCCTCTGGAAGCGGCGTGACCGCCCCCGGGACTACCTTGTGCTCCCCGGTGCGTTTTGATTCGATACCAAATTTTCGCATGACCCACTCACGCCACTCGTCCATGATCTCGTAGAAAGTCGGGATCACGATGAGCGTCAATACTGTAGACGTTATGACGCCGCCGATGACTGCCCGACCAAGAGGGGCGCGGAACTCGGCGCCTTCTCCGCGACCAAGCGCTACCGGAATCATGCCGGCAATCAACGCGAGGGTCGTCATCATGATCGGGCGCAGGCGTATTGCACCGGCCTGAATGAGAGCTTCGCGCCGGCTCAGGCCATCCCGTTCTCGTGCCCACTTGGCGAAGTCGATGAGAAGAATTGCGTTCTTCGCCACGATTCCCATCAACAGAATCACCCCGATGAGGCTCATGATGTTGATCGTGCTTCCTGTAATCATGAGCGCGAGCATCACGCCGATGAGAGAAAGCGGCAACGAGATAAGAATGGCGAGCGGCTCGAGAAACGATCCGAACTGCACCACCAGAATCAGGTACATCAGCATTACGGCGATTCCGAGCGCAGCAAAGATGCGTCCGAAGACTTCG
Organism: Gemmatimonadaceae bacterium; assembly: GCA_025357975.1. GTDB lineage: Bacteria > Gemmatimonadota > Gemmatimonadetes > Gemmatimonadales > Gemmatimonadaceae > UBA4720. The sequence continues at coordinate 686 of JANYKY010000208.1, read as the reverse complement.
TTCTGACTGTCGACCTCGCCGCCCTGCGTGAGCCTCACTCCCGGAGGCAGGTTGAGCTTCTTGATGCGAGCGTTGATGTCTTTCATGACTTCGCTGAGTGAGCGTCCCGAAGTATTTGCTTCGACGGTGACGACCGGGTCTGCGTCCAGGTGTGTTATCTGTGCTGGGCCAAGGCCCTGTGTGATAGTTGCGATCTGTCCAAGTGGTAAGGTTGACGAGCCGCCGTTCGCCGTAGGAATCACGAGTGGAAGCCGCTCGAGATCGCTTGCGCGTTGACGTGCTTCTGGCGCGAGTCGTACGTTGACGTCACGCATCTCGCCCGTCGGATCGATCCAGTCGCCTGCCTTGATGCCTGCAAAGGCTGGACGGAGGGACTGCGCAACCTGACCGACGGTCACACCAATCGTACCGGCGAGGCCGCGGTTCATCTTGATTTCGAGTTCCGGTTTTTGTCCCTTCGTCGAAAGCTCCACATCGACAGCGCCTTTCACTTGCTTCACCTGCCCTATGACCTGGTCTGCCGCGAGGCCAAGTGACTCGGGCGTTCCGCCTCTCAACTGCAACTGAATCTGCTTCTGTGCGCCCTGAAAGTCGTTCGTAAACACGTTCATCGTTGCACCACCGATCTTTCCAACTTCCGTGCGCAGCTGCCTCCCGAAATCCTCAGCTCCGATGTTTCTCTGGTT
>JANYKY010000171.1 GCA_025357975.1 Gemmatimonadaceae bacterium | reverse complement strand
AAACAGGGGGGCGGCAACAAGATCGGCCAGAAGATCATGGATCCACGGATCAGTCTTATTGCCGATCCATTCGATCCAATGGTTCTCTCACAGCCATGGGACGGCGATGGCCTGCCACTCGGCAAACAAGTCTTCGTCGATCACGGCACGCTTAAAGAGCTTTACTACTCGCGCTTCTGGGCGAAGAAGATGGGCAAGCAGCCAACGGGCGCGCCGACGTCTTTCATCATGACAGGTGGCCCGACGTCACTCGATGACATGATCAAGTCGACGCAGCGCGGAATCCTCGTCACCCGCCTGTGGTATCTGCGTGAGGTCGATCCGAGAACGATTCTCTATACAGGCCTGACTCGCGACGGCACGTTCCTCATCGAGAACGGAAGGATCTCGAAGGCGATCAAGAACTTCCGCTTCAACGATTCGCCGCTATTCATGCTCAACAATGTGGAAACAATCGGGCCGGCAGTGCGTCTCGCGGGGACGGAAGCCGGTGGAGCAGTGGTAGTTCCGCCGATCAAGGTGAAGGACTTCAATTTCACTTCGCTTTCGGATGCCGTTTAACGTCAACAACGGAACAGCCATTTAACTTCGCTGGCACAGATGAACAACGGAGATGCCGTTTAAGAACGATGCACAGATGAAAATGATGAAAGCAAAGGCCTGGAGGGTTCGCGACTTATCGCAACCCTTCAGGCTTTTCTTTTTGTTATTAACCACGAATATGGGAACTGGCCGGGGGTGTGGCTCGGCGTGCGAGCTCTTCCAGAGCCGCGCACATCATTTTCATCTGTGCCATCGTAGTTAACGGTAGTTGTAGTTGAACTTGATTCGCTGCGCATCCAACGCCTCTGATGCGGCACCCCTTCTCTCTGCCCGGCCCTGGTCATAAACTTCGGCCGTCCCCCACACACGGATCGAATTGATGCGCGCTGCTCTCCTTGCCACTCTCGCTGCGGTTTCGTCGGTTGCGATGACGCCGTTCGCCGCAGATACAGACCTCATCAGAGGTTTCACACCTGAATCTTCGCGTGTAGAGCGTGACTGGGAGGCGAAGTTCAAAGCGATTCCTGAACCCAGCAGAATGCGCGAGGCGATGCGGCGACTCTCGGCGCGTCCACACAACGTCGGCTCTCCATATGACAAGGACAACGCCGAATGGCTTCGCGACCAATTCCGCTCATACGGTTGGCAGACGGAGATCGAGAGCTTCGACGTGCTTTATCCGACGCCAAAAGAGCGGGTGCTCGAGATGGTTGCACCGACGAGGTTCACGGCAGATCTCAACGAGAAGAAAATTGACATCGATCCGACTTCGGGCCAGTCGGACGAGCAGCTTCCTCCGTACGTAGCGTACTCGCACGACGGCGATGTGACGGGGCCGCTCGTATTCGTCAACTATGGCATTCCGGCCGATTACGACGAGCTCGAGCGCCACGGGATTTCAGTTAAGGGCGCGATCGTCATTGCGAAGTACGGTGGGTCGTGGCGCGGCATCAAGCCGAAAGTTGCCGCAGAGCACGGCGCAATTGGTTGCCTGATCTACTCGGATCCCCGCGACGACGGATATGCAGGTGGCGATGTTTTCCCGAACGGCCCGATGCGCCCCTCGCAGGGTGTTCAGCGCGGCTCGGTCGCAGACATGCCGACTTACGCCGGCGATCCGATGACGCCGGGAGTTGGCTCGACCAGGAATGCAAAGCGTCTTCCGCTCGATCAGGTCACAACAATCACCAAGATTCCGACGCTTCCTGTTTCTTACGGGAATGCGCAGCCGCTGCTTGCGGCCCTCGGAGGACCGATCGTACCTGCGGCGTGGCGAGGCGGGCTGCCCATTACTTATCGATTTGGCCCAGGACAGGCCCGCGTTCATCTCAAGGTAGAGTCCAACTGGAATCAGAAGCCAATCTACGACGTAATCGCGAGACTTCCCGGCACCACCGAGGCAGACCAGTGGGTGATTCGTGGGAATCATCATGACGCGTGGGTGAATGGAGCTGAGGATCCGATATCTGGATTGGTTGCGGAGCTCGAAGAGGCGCGTGCGCTCGGCCAGCTCGTGAAACAGGGATGGAAGCCGAAGCGCACCGTTATTTACGCTGCATGGGATGGCGAGGAGCCCGGTCTTCTCGGATCGACCGAGTGGGTCGAGACCCATCAGGATGAGCTCGCGAAACACGCAGTCGCGTACATCAACAGCGATACGAATGGGCGTGGTTTCCTTGGCATAGAGGGCTCGCACATCCTCGAGAATTTCATCAACGGTGTCGAGAAAGACGTGCAGGATCCCGAATCGAATGTCAGTGTCTGGAAGCGTAATCAGAGCCGTACGATCAGCACCGGCACGATCGAAGCGAGGAAGGACGCGCGCAGTCGGGCTGATCTGCGCATCGATGCGCTTGGATCCGGCTCGGACTATTCGCCATTCCTGCAGCACCTCGGTATTCCGGCGCTAAATCTTGGATACGGTGGAGAAGATGGCGGCGGGATTTATCACTCGGTATACGACGACTTCTACTGGTACACTCATTTTAGCGACACCGCTTTCGTGTATGGACGCGCGCTGGCGCAGACCGCCGGGACTGCGGTGATGCGTCTTGCATCGGCAGACATGATTCCTTTCACGTTTGGCAACCTTGCCGAAACTGCGCGCACGTACGTGACCGAAGTTCAGAAGCTTCGGGACACTCGGTTTGATCAGATTACGGAAGCCGACAAGGCGATCGACGAAGGCGTTTACATGATGATCAGCGATCCGCATGCGCCGACTGTCGCACCCTCGCGGAAAGTCGCGCCGCCGCAATTCAATTTTGCGCCGCTGTTGTCTGCTGTCGATTCGTTGGGTCGCTCTGCAGCCCGCTATGACAGCGCTTTCAGCCGGGGAACCGTTTCGGCCACGAGCGCGCAGATGGCAACGCGTGCAGCGTCGATTCGGGCTGTGAACGAGCATTTGCTCCAGGCCGAGCGTGCGATGACGACGACGGAAGGCTTGAAGGGCCGCCCGTGGTATCGGCATCTGTTGTATGCGCCGGGTTTCTACACTGGATACGGCGTGAAGACGATGCCGGGGGTGCGCGAGGCGATCGAGCAGGGAAGCTGGTCGGATGTGGACGGGGAGATTACGCGCATCGCCGCTGCGTTGAATCGTGAAGCCACTTTAGTGTCGCAGCTTGCGGGGGAGCTGGCCCGGTAAAAGCCACAGGCCACAAGCCACAAGCCACGAGCCACGAGCCACAAGCCACAAGCCACAAGCCACAAGCCACAAGCCACAAGCCAAAAGCCAAAAGCCACAACAGAACAAACCGACGGCTTACCGAAACTTCGGTGGACCGCACAGCGGCGATGGGTTTAGCTTTTCAGTTGTATTGCTGGCGCTCGTAGCTCAACGGATAGAGCATCTGACTTCGGATCAGAAGGTTGGGGGTTCGAGCCCCTCCGGGCGCACTAGAGAACTCATTAACCCTGCAGCGCTTACGCGGTGTGGGGTTTTTTCTTGCTCAAACCCTTTACCCGTTTGCTTGCCCGTTTGGCGAAAGTATCACCGCGAAACGGCCTTTTCTGACACCTTCGTTGGGTCGTTCATTACCGCCAGCATCGTGTGATTGTCTGCCTGTGTGTGCGACCGAAGCATCGTTCCAATGTCCTTCCATCCCCCTACCTGAGCTACGTCTGAAACGGGCAGATGCTTCCGGCTTGTCGCCCATGCCCTTCGAAGTGGATGCCATAAACCGCCCTTCAATTTTGGTAGCTTGGCATGTTTCTCGGCTCTTAGGAGCCAATCGCTAAGACTATCGGCAGAAACAGGCACGTTGCGGTCTTTGGCCGACTGGAACACGAGCACCCCGAACGCACCGCCGAGCTTGACACGAAATCCTTTCACCTCATTGAGGAGTGACTCAGGAACCGGGATGACGGCGTCGTGGTTCTTTTTGTCGGTCGCACCACGCCAGAGCACAGTATGTCTCTCGAAGTCCCAATCATCCCAACGAAGTTGCCTGATGCTGCCGAGTCGGCGTCCTGTTGCCTCTGCAATGACCATCGCGAGTTCTAGTTGTATCCACTGAGTACGCTGCGCAGGCGTATTCCCCTCAGTTGTTGCAAGTTCTTTCGCGGCCTCTCGTGTCTTGTTGAAGCGTTCCCACGAGGTCACTGGCCGCAGAGGGTTTTCCTCCCTCACGTTCCTCACGCCATGCAGTGGGTTGGATTGAAGTAGGCGTTGGCCGTTGCCGACCCTCAGAGTGGTTGCCCATCGAAGCATCGACTGTAAGAGCTTCGTTTCCGCTTCTGCCGTTCGGGAGCGAACCTTTTTCGTTTCCTTGTCTCCAATCTTGATACCGCCTGCCAGCCGCTTCGACACAAACGCGCGTTGATCGTTCTCCGTGAGTGTCGTTACATCGCAGTCCTCTCCGAAGTAGGAGAGAAGCACATCTGCGTGGATCTGATCGTTCACCTTCGACGCATTGCCGTTGTCGAGAAATCCCGGCGCTTCTGTCTTGAATCGCTTCCATAGGTAGCCAAGCGGCAAGACACCAGATGCGGTGACGTGCTGATCCTTCAGGAGGGCGGCCAATAATTCTCGAGCTATCGAGTCAGCCTCTGCTCTGTCGGTAGTGCCGATGCACTTTCGACTCTTACCGCTTCCCGGTATCCAGAGGTCGCGGTAGAAACTGCCATCCTTCATTAATTGGAAACAGCGGACACGAAGTCCTCGCTCACCGATCGAGCGCGTCCATTTGCCTGCAACTACTCTCCACTCGTTTCGTCGCGGTTTACGGGTTGCCATCGTTGGCTCTCCTTTACCGTCGAGTCCCGAGGGATCGAACGTCAGCGCTGACATCATACGCATTCCTCGCGTTCGCAGCAACGCGGTTCGATGAACGGACAGGCAGTTCACTACGTTTTACTCTCGGAGCCCCGCGCCTGCCGTAGTTCGACAGTTTGCCATCGCGCACGAGCCGCGACAGGTGGTCAGGGGAGTAACCTGAGACTCGCGCAGCATCGGTCAGGTTCAACTCATCGTCGCTCGCCTTCCCGAGTGCCTCCAAGTCAGCCAGCATCTCTCCAATGAGAGGTGCCGCCTTCACGCTGGCATCAAGCTTCGTCCACTCATCCTGACGTTGCTTCCAGCGTTCGATGACTGAGCCAAGGTGTTCTGGCGGTTTGATAGGCATGTTCACGCCGTCCTCCGTCTCTGCTTCATTACCGCGTTAGCCTTTCTGGCCGGCAGAAGACTGTTGAATCGCATCAACGCTCTGCGCCTGTCTTTTTCTTCAGGAGAGTACGTCGCAGTAGATGTCATCCGACCTTCCGGCAGTGGAAGCAGAGCGTGCCTG
>JANYKY010000097.1 GCA_025357975.1 Gemmatimonadaceae bacterium | reverse complement strand
CAGGCAGCAGAGGACGAACTTATCCTGGGGTATTCCTCGTGGCTGTCTTTCGAGCGGCCTCGCAAAATCCGACCTTCGCCACTCTCGTGGCCAGGAGTCGTCGAGTAGGCACTATTGCTCGAAACCTCTGGCGCGCTCTCGGCCCAGGGGTAATGACGGGTGCAGCCGACGACGACCCACACGATCAACATCGGCTCGGACCTGTCTGGAATGGCCGACGCGGCAGAGATCCTTTCGGGAATCAGCTCCCACGTCTGGGTGATGATCTTTGGAGTGCTCATCGGATGGGCGACGATTCACCTCCGTTACGCAGTTGTTGCGATCCTCTTGAAATGGCTCGCACTCGTCCTGTTTGCCTACGTAATCACGGCCTTTCTCGTCGGCCCTCACTGGTCGACGGTTGCGCATGACACGCTCATGCCCACCATGCCCCGCGGCGGTGGAGTCTGGGCAACCGTAGTGGCGATCCTCGGGACGACAATCAGCCCTTACCTGTTTTTCTGGCAGGCGTCGCAGGAAGTAGAAGAAGAGAAAGCGATGGTCGACACACACTCGTTGCGCGAAGGGACGCAACAAAGGGTGAAATTACGCGTCGAAAATTTGACGTCGGGGTCGGAACATTTTTCTCTAATGTCGCCATGTTCTTCATTATTCTCACCACTGCACTCACGCTGCATAAAGCCGGTGTAACCAACCTGGAAACGAGCGCCCAGGTTGCCTCAGCACTCCGACCGTTCGCCGGACCATTCGCCACGATCCTCTACACTGCCGGCCTGCTCGGCCTTGGTGCCTTGGCAACCCCAACGCTCTCTGGCTCAGCCGCTTATGCGTTCGCCGAGACGTTCGGCTGGGCCCACGGTATCGATGAAAAATTCGCGCGCGCGAGGGCATTCTACATCGTTGTCATCATCGCAATGGCGCTCGGGGTCGCGATGGATTTCGCAAATATCAACCCGGTGAAAGCACTCTACTGGACGGCTGTAATTAACGGGCTGCTTGCACCATTCCTGCTGCTCGGGATTTTGATTGCGGCTTCCGACGAAACCCTCATGAACGGCCAGCCAAGCTCATGGCTCGGCCGACTCGCAGTTGGAGTTACCACTGTCGCGATGTTTGCAGCGGCGATCGCGATGTTCGTTTTTTAGGTTGCCGCGATGATCATCGGCCGACAATCATCAATAACAGTGCAATGGTGGCAATTGCTAGAAAGAGTATCCAGTCAGCGCGAGGCCCGTTGGCGCGTCCAGATCCATTCATAAAGTCATTCCTGCGTGCGACGTGTGAGATCCATCAATGAAAGACAAACATCCCAATCGCCGCAGCGAACATCACGATCGCAGTCGCGGCTACGACGCCCCGGCCCAGCATAGAGCTTGGTTGTCCCTGCATCAACGTGGAGTCGGACGCAGCGATCAAGATCCCCACCAGCAGGAACGGCGCGAGAAGTCCGTTGATCACGGCGGTCCAGTAGAGAGCACTGACCGGATTCACTGACGCGAAGTTCAATCCAATACCGATGATGACTGAGATGACGAAGGCTGCGTAGAAGCCCGGGGCGCGATTGTAAGGCTCATCGATTCCTTGTCTCCAGTCGAAAACTTCCGCGAACGCATACGCAGCCGAACCACTCAATGTCGGAATGGCGAGCGCCCCCGTGCCAAGAAGGCCCACGGTGTAGAGTAGTGAGGCGAAACGGCCGGCGAGCGGCGTAAGAGCTTCAGATACCTGGCGCGAAGTCTCGAGATGAGTAAGCCCGGCGCGATGCAGCGTAAGCGCCGTCGTAAGGATGATAAAAAACATTACAACGTTCGAAAAAAAGGTGCCGATGCCCACATCAAACTTGCGCAGCCGGATCTCGTGGGCATCCGCGCCTTGCCGATCGGCAACACGCCGTCGTCCAAGCGCTTTCTCGACTTCTACCTCCTGTGAGGCCTGCCAGAAGAACAGGTACGGACTGATGGTCGTGCCGAGGATGGCGACGATAGTAGCCCACGCTCCGCCACTCGCGGGAATGCTGGGAATGAGCGTGTCATGGGCGACAACGGACCATTTTGGACCGACGTATAGCGCGGTAACGACGTAGGCGAGGAGTACCAGAGCCAACCATTTCAAGCCGTTGGCGATAGTCTGGTATCGAAGGCGAACGGTGGCAATCGCAATACCGAGACCGAGGGCGATAACCCAGATGTGCGAGCTGATTCCAGTCAGCAGCTCACCAGCATCAGCCATACCAGTGAGGTCGGCTCCAACGTTGATCGTATTTGCGATGAATAAAGCGCATGCCGCCGCAACAAGAACTGGCCTTGGGAACTTGTGCCTGAGCGCACCTGCGATGCCGCGCCCCGTGACCATTCCAATTCGTGCGCACATCGTCTGCACGGCCATCATCAACGGCCACGTGAACAACGACATCCAGAGGAGCGACGTGCCGTACTGAGCTCCGGCTATCGAATAGGTTGCAATCCCTGATGGATCGTCGTCTGCAGCGCCCGCTACGATTCCGGGCCCGAGTGACTTCCAGAAGGCACGAATGCCTGGCGGACGAGGCTCTTCACGTTGGGCCTGACGCCGCTGTGACTCTCTCGCGTCGACTTCGGAAGAATCAGTCATTCACGTCGACCGAGGGAAGCAACGCTCCCGAGAACGGCCGTGCTGCTTATCAATAGAAGAGTGACCAAGAGAGTCGTTTCACTGTGTCCGTTGAATGGGAGGGCGCCAAGCGTATGCCCAACCAAGTCGAATGCGAGCCATCCTGCCATCCCCTGAATTAGCGCATTACCAGGAGTTGAGGCGCGCGCTACTGACATTGTGGCTATGAGAAGTACGAGAATTGACACCGGGGCCAGGCTAGCCGTCAAGACCGCGGCAAGCAATCCAGCCAGCACGCCGACCATTAATCCGCGCCTGAATGCACCAGCCGCGATGCGAGCGATTGCCTCCCCCACGGTCATCTTGTGTGAAGACAATTCCAATAGTTGGTTCGAGACAATAATTTGTTTGGATTTGTGTATACTCCAGTATAGTATATTCTATTTGCTGTGGCTTGCGCCACTTGGTGGTATTCGTGAGGAGGGATTGTGGGATTGGAATTGAATGAGAAGCGTCCGGTGCACGATCATGATCACGGCGACCACCATGGACACGACAATGTCCGCGTGCAAGCCCGCGTAGATACGGGGGCCCACGGTCACACCCATGGTTCCGTTGACCCGTCGATTTCGACCAACGAGCGGGGTATCTGGGCAGTCAAGTGGGGATTTATCGGTCTGTTCCTCACCGCGACGATCCAGCTCGCTGTGGTTTTCCTTTCCCATAGCGTTGCCCTTCTTGCAGATACGATTCACAATTTTGGAGACGCGAGTACGGCAATCCCTCTCGGCATCGCTTTCCTGTTTGCCAAGCGAGCCGCAACGCGCCGCTTCACCTATGGTTTCGGACGTGTCGAGGATCTGGCGGGACTTGCTGTGGTTCTCACGATATTCGCGAGCGCCGGCGTTGCCTTCTATCAGGCAGTTCACCGCCTGCTTCACCCCCAAAGTGTAAGTCACCTTGGAGCCATCGTCGTTGCATCGATAGTCGGTTTCCTCGGCAACGAGCTCGTGGCGGTGTTCCGCATCCGCGTGGGTAAGGAAATTGGAAGCGCCGCCCTCATAGCTGACGGATATCACGCTCGGACAGACGGCTGGACAAGCCTCGCTGTTCTGGCCGGAGCAATCGGTGTCTACTTTGGCTTCCCGAAAGCCGATCCGATTATCGGTTTGCTCATTACGGTTGCCATTCTTGGCATCGTTTGGCAATCCGTCAAACTTGTTTTTTCGAGGATGCTCGACGGAGTCGAGCCCGAGGTGCTCGACGAGGTTCGGCACGCCGCATCGCACGTCGAGGGCGTAGAAGGCGTCTCAGATGTGCGTGCTCGTTGGATTGGTCACACTCTGCGCACTGAGGTGAGCATCTCCGTTGACCCGCAAATCTCCGTCAAGGAAGGGCACGAACTTGCGAAGCGCGTCGAGCAGGAAATGGGCGACCACTTAAAGTTTCTTTCAGGCGTCACGATTCACGTCGATCCCGCGACGGAGCCGGGCGAAGAATACCATCATCATGTCGAAGGGACGGCAGAAGAGCCGGCTGGTTCGCACTCTCATTGATTCGAGTTGGGCGCATACCGCGCGCAACCGAGTTCGGAAAGCTCAGTGCCAACGCTGGTCGTGGCTTCGATTGTTCTCTACTTTCGAACACATGCACCGGACCTCGTTGCCTCGCGTTATCTCGATGTGGTTATTGGTCTGGTTCGCTTTTTTCTTGGGCGAGCCGGCGCAGCTGCATCTATGCGCGGTTCATGATGGCCACGCGCAACGTGGCGCGCACAGCTCGATGCCAGGCCACAGTGTACCTGAGCACGCAGGGCACCACTGTACGTGTGCCGGGGCCTGTTGCTCCACCGCGAACGTCGTCATACCCCAGGTTGCGGCCTCGGTCGATACTGCAGTCGCGATCGACGACCCAGCTTTTTCGCCAGCCCGCACGGCCTCTGCCGCGACGGCTCCGAAGCATCTATATCCCCCTTCCATAGGCCCGCCCCAACTCCGCTTCGTCTAATTGCGCCGCGCTCACGTCGGGCGCGTCCGGCTCGTTTCGAGCCACTTCAAACCCAAGTGGAGTCCAAATGCTATTCAAGTATGGCGGCCGCGTGTCGCCGTTCATCGCGTGCGTCTGCACGTGTGTCCTCAGCAGCATTTCGTTCGCGCAAAGCACTCCGGCCGATACGGCTGCGCACGACTCGATCAAAATTCACACGATCACACCAGTGACCGTGACTGGCGCCGCATCACGCCGCGAACAACCCGTCGGTGCGACGAACGTCTCGGCAGACATCATTCGCCAGACACCGGCGACGAGCACTTACGAGCTGCTTCGTCAAGCCGCTGGACTCGAGGTCCATCAGCAGGGACAGGGTCCCGGTTTCGCATCTGATGCCTCGCTGCGCGGCTTCAGCTCGGACCACTCGACTGACCTCGCGCTGTGGATCGACGGAGTGCCCGTCAACGAGCCGATCAACGGGCAGGCGAGGGTTACAACGACTGGACCGTTCTCTTCCCCGGAGGCGTGCAGGACATCGACGTCATCCGTGGTCCGTCAAGCGCTCTATTCGGCAACTTCGCACTCGCCGGTGTAGTCAACGTGCGAACTCTCGAACGAATGCACGGGACAGAAGCCACACTCACCGGCGGATCGTATGGCCGGGGAGAAGGGATGCTGCTCACCGGATTCGATCACGGCCAGGACGGCGGCGTGCTCGGCCTCCGGGTCGCACACGAAAACGGCTTTCGGCCGAATGCGGATTTCGATTTGTTCCAGGGTCACGGACGCGTGGTGCGACAGCTCAATTCGAAAATTGCTGTGGATGGAGGAGTTGAAGTTCTGGGCTCGCGCTGGAACTCGCCCGGATTTCTCAGTGAGGATGAGTTTGACACGCGACAATACGGAATTATCTCCAACGAGAGTGATGGCGGTTACAAGAGGCGCGCGCAGGAACGCATCGGCGTCAGGTACCTGAGTGGCGCGGACATCTGGCGAACCACCGCCTATGCAACGCAAAGTCGGTGGCAGCTCTTTCTGACTGTTCCGCCAGCCGGCGGTCGGTTCGAGGGAAGCGGAAGCCAGACGGAGGAAGAAGACAGGCGACAGGGTTACGGAATCACTTCGGCGTTTACTCGCGAATTTGTGAATGCAGAGATAACAGTTGGCGCCGAGGGACGTCTCGATAAGTCTGATTACCAGGAATTCTTCAGCACCCTCAGAGACCGTGACTCTGTCGCATCGATCGTCGACGCCAGGCAGATCACTGGCGACTTGTTTTTGCAATCACACATGGACGTTACTTCGGCGTTTCGCGTTGACGCCGGAATCAGGTACGATGCGCTGAACACGCGGTCGACTCCGCCATGTGAAGAAAGCGTCTCCGCTACGCATGGCGTTTTGTCGCCCAAGATCGGCGCGATCCTTCGCGTGATTCCTGCGGTCGGGGTCTACGGGAACATCTCACGCGGTTTCAGGTCCACCGATGGAGTTATCAGCGATCCGACACTGACACCTATCACGGCATGGTCCTACGAAACGGGGCTAAAGCTCGATCACGGCGCGATCTCCGCTACCGCTGCCGCATTTCGAATGGACGTCAGCAATGAGCAGACTTTCAATCCCCTCAGCGGACAATCGAGCAATGGTGGGAGAAGCCGCCGTCAGGGGATTGAGCTCGACCTGCGCATGCCCATTCAGACGATGTTCGCCTTATCGGGAAACTGGACGTTTGTGGACGCTCGCTATCGATCGATTACCGCGCCTTCGAAAGAGGGTGACGGGGATCCAGTGACGCTCGACGGAATTCGGGTTTACAACACTGCCAGGTACGTCGGATCTGGAGCCGTTGACTTAGCGCCGCAAGGAAAGCCGTGGAGGTTGCGACTCTCCGGAATCTGGGTAGGCCGCTATTCGCCCTTTGATGAGCCTGG
>JANYKY010000070.1 GCA_025357975.1 Gemmatimonadaceae bacterium | reverse complement strand
GTGGAGAGGTCTGCGCGAAGTGCGCTCCCCTGCGCATCTCGGACAAGCCGCGCACTTGCGACGATTGTGCAACAAGCTCCTCGATCACCGCCGGCGTATCATCAGCGGAATTATTGTCCACGATGATGATCTCGAAGCTGTCGCCGGGATAGGTCTGCCGAATAAAACTTTGAACCGTTCCCGAAAGAAGCGCTGACCTGTTGTACGTCGGGATTATTACGGAGACGAACGGGGTCATGCTCAGCTCGTCAGGCAAGCGCATGCGCCGGCGCACGAAAGAAAATACCGTCCACCTGCAGCAACTGTCCGGTGGCAGGATCGGCAAATGCGGGCTCGATGGACATCAGCTGAAGGCCGCGCTTATCGAGCTCGTGAATCATGTCCGCGAGCAGAGTCTCTCCGGAATACAGCGGGACGAGCGAGAGCTCCATTTGCACTCCCGCGGCACGGCGCAGTGCCTCTTCCCCCCCGTTCACGACCTCCGATTCGTAACCCTGCGTATCGCTCTTCAGGTAAAGCACGTCGCCGGGTTTCATGACCTCGGGAAGCACCGTGTCGAGCCGCCGAACCTGAACCCGCTCGACACCCTGGTACGATGACTCCGGCGCGCTATTGAGATGACGCGGAAGCATCGCCAGAAGCGAGCTGCTCTGCAGGTTTGCTGCAACATTGATCTCCGCCCACCCATCTTCGCTTCCGATCGCGCAATTGTGCGTAGTCCAGAGCGAATCGCCACGCGCCGCCACCTGTAGTTCGGCATACGCCGACTTGAGTGGCTCGAACGAGACAATGCGCCCCCGGTATCCAAGCGAGCGAAGCTCGTGACCGAAATGTCCGACGTTCGCACCAATATCCAGAACGAGGTTGATGCCATGACTCTCGATCAGGTGCATTCGCCGCGCAACGGGGTGCGTCGCGTGATGATACATAACAACGTCGCGGCCCATTTTCCTGAGGACTTTTCTCATCACCGAGCCGCCGATCACGATACAAGACCCCGCACAATCTCCCGGAATCGCGCCCTGAACTGATCGGGCCCCCACGCCGCTGCACGCGCTTTGCCTTTCGCAACCAGCGCCCGGCACAGCGCGTCATCCGTCCACAGCCGCTCCATTGCGCTGGCAATCTCCTCGGGAGAATTGGGATCGAACAGCAGCGCAGCATCCCCGACCTGGTCAGGGACTCCGTACACGTCCGACACAGCAACTGGACAACCAGCAACGAACGCCTCGAGCTGCGGAATATTGGTCGGTCCGAAAAAACTCGGCATGACCAGCGCCCGGGCTCGACGATATAGCGCGGGCATCTCGCTGTCCGGCACGTAACCAAGGAAGATGACATTCTCTTCGAGACCGAGCTCCTTCACGCGCGCCTGAGCTTGTTCGTATCCGTTGTGCGGCGCACCAACGAGCACCAGCTTCACGTCCGCATATTTTTTTCGGACTATGTCGAGCGCAGCGAAAAGCGTTGCGTGATTCTTGTGCATCCAGAACTGCGCAGGATAGAAAAAAAACTTTTCGGGGACACTGGCAGGCGCATCCGGAGCACCGAGCTTCTGCCCTTCAAAGATGTAACCCGGCGGGACGTATGGAAGCACGAATACCTTCGATGGCGAAACATCGTACGCCCCCGAAAGCTGACGCTTGCCAATCTCTGAATCGACGAGGATTCCCGCGGCCCAACGGCATGTCTCCCTGAAGTGAAATTCGCGCTGCGCATATTGGCCGTTGGCCGACACTTCCGGAAACTGTGGCTCGTAGCGATGCATGAGATCATGAACAGTTCCAAGAGCCTTGATGGGCGCACGGAACACCCACCGCTCGTGTGCCGGACAAATCCACAAATCGCAATCCTCGTGCACCAGCGTGCGCACCGTCGCGTTGAGCGCATACGCGAATTTGCGCCACAGCGCGTTTGGCAAATTCACCATGTGCCATGCGCGATTGAGGCCGCGATCCCAGAGCGAATCGCTAATTGCGACGACTTTCATCCGCCCGGCCGGCACGTGAGAGAGCCACCGCGGGTCGCCGTAGGCCGCGACCAGCTCGAGCTCACTTGCCGGAAAGCTCAGCAATGCGTCGAGGATCGACTGCGTGTACTGAAAGACGCCGGCCCCCGGCTCGGAGCCGAGTATTATGCCGACCTTCTTCATGCCCGCGCGACATAGCAGACATTCCAAGTGTTGAATCCCGCCGCCGTGTCGGTCATCCATTCGCGCGAGCTCGCCAACTTCAGATCGCTGGCGGCGAGCAACATTTCGACTTCGGGCGTGAACAGGTATCGCATCAGATGCGATTCGCGAATGACTTCCTCATCGCGACGGGCGTCGTTGACTCGCAAAGTGTAATTCACTTCTACCGTGTTTCGCTCCGCGTCCATCGTCGGCTCGGATAGTCTCTCCAATTCGAGGCCATTTTCGGAGAAACTTTTCTTTACAACTTTCGGGAGGTCGGTCAGAACTGCGGGGCCGTACCAGCAGTCGAATACGAATACTCCGCCGGGCTGCAAATGGCGGCGCGCGGAAGCAAATGCCGACAACAGGTCGGCGTTCGAAGTCTGGTAGCTCATGACATGAAACAGCGAGACGACAGCATCAAATTTTCTGCCGAGGTCGACGCTTCGTGCGTCGCCGAGACTGAACGAGAGCTTTGCCGCGAGCGCGGGCTCGAGC
>JANYKY010000059.1 GCA_025357975.1 Gemmatimonadaceae bacterium | reverse complement strand
ACGGCGACGTTGAGAGATTCGACCGAAGCACTGATCGGCAGCGACACGGTTTGTGTCACGCGCTCACGCAGAGAAGACGACAATCCGGCCCCCTCGTTTCCAACCGCAAGCGCCAGCCTGGCGGGCGCGACTACTTCGTTGACGGATCGTCCGGCCGCATCGCCGCCCCACAACTCCACCTTATCCACATCGAAGAAAGCAAAAAGATCTGTGAGCGAGGAATGCAGTGCGTGATGCGTATACATCGCGCCCATCGCGCCCCTGATCACTTTCGCGTTCCATAGATCGACCGTGCCTGGCAATGCAACGGTCGCGTCGGCCCCCAAGCCAGCCGCCGTCCGCACGAGCGTTCCCACGTTTCCCGGATCCTGAACCCCATCGAGCACCAGCACACGTAACAAGTCGCGACCACCAAGAAATTCCAGTTTTCGCTCTGGAATAGCTCCAATGGCGAGTACGCCTTGCGGGGATTCGGTTTCGGCCGCCGAGCGGAACTCCTGCTCGCTCACGGAGGTATTGTCGATACCGCTTCGGATGATCGATTCGCGCAGCTCTTTGCCGCGCGGCGCTCCATCCAGCTGCGGCGCAGTCAGAACTCCGCGAATCTCCAGCGGAGACTTGAGAAGCTCTTCGACTGAACGAACTCCTTCGGCAACAAAGAGCAATTGTTTTTCCCGGGATTTTCTCCTTCGCAGATCACGTGCGAGTGTCAGAAGTCGCAAGCAGACATGGAGTTAGCCGGTTGGGAATGGGAATTGCCTTTTGTTACCGCGTGCAATCTACCGCGAGAACTCAATTATGAAACGGATTTTTGCTCCATTGGCGCTGGCGGCATCACTGTCCGCTTGTGGAATTTCTCAGCAGCAGGAAGTGCAGATGGGGCAGGACTATTCGCAGCAGATCAACGCGCAGCTGCCCATCGTCAGCGATCCTGAAGTGAATCGCTACGTAAACCTGCTCGGCGACCAGATCGCGAGTCACACGAGCCGTGCCGATCTCGACTGGCACTTCTACGTGGTGGACAGCAAGGAAGTCAACGCCTTCGCTGTTCCCGGTGGCTACGTGTATGTCAACCGTGGCTTGATCGAGCGTACGAGCTCGATGGACGAGCTTGCGGGAGTGCTTGGCCACGAGATCGGACACGTGGTGCTCAGGCATAGCATCAAGCAGATGGAACAGCAGCAGGGAGCGCAGGTCGGAGTTACCCTTGCCTGCGTATTGACGAGCATCTGCAACAGTCAGGCAGCGGGAGCGCTTATCAACGTTGGTGGAACTGCTGTCTTTGCCCGGTTCAGCCGAAAGGACGAAGCGGAAGCCGATCAGCAGGGAGTTATCAACACGATTCGGTCGGGTATCAGCCCTCAGGGAATGCCCAGCATGTTTGAGAAGCTTCTTCAGGAGCGGAGAAGTCAACCCTCAGCAGTGGAGGGCTGGTTTGCAACTCACCCACTGGAAGAGGATCGTATCGCGGCGGTGAGAGCGCAGATCGCCTCGTACCCCGCAAGCCAGCTTCGTGGGCTACAAACCAACTCGTCGAACTACACGAGCTTCGTTGCCCGAGTGCGATCGCTTCCGCCGCCCAGGAAGTAAGAGCGGATGGGCGGTCCCGGGAGTGTGAAGATGCGCCGTGAGTTTTCGCGGCGCATCTTTCGCATGTGAAAATTGCCCTGACAATAGCGGGCTCCGACTCCGGGGGCGGCGCCGGAATCCAGGCGGACTTGAAGACATTTCATCAGTTCGGTGTCTTCGGAACGTCAGTGGTGACAGCCATAACGGCGCAGAACACGCTCGGTGTCATCGAGTGGGAGGCGGTTCGCGCGGAGCTCGTGAAGTCGCAGGTCGAAGCCGTAGCAAGTGACCTTCCGCCGGCTGCATTCAAGACCGGAATGCTTGCAACCAGGTCCGTCATACAAACCGTCGCCCACGCGATCGACCGTTATCGGTTGAGCAATTACGTTCTCGACCCTGTGATGGTCGCAACGTCTGGTGACGTGCTGATCGAAGACGATGCTGTGAACGCAATTCGCACCCTCCTCCTCCCGCTTGCCCTGCTGGTTACGCCGAATGCGGGCGAGGCAACTGTCCTGAGCGGCATTGAGATTCATCACGAAGACGATATGGAGCGCGCGGCGCAATTGATAGCATCCAGTGGAGCGAAGGCGGTGCTGATCAAGGGCGGACATTTTGCCGGTGAAGACAAATCGCAAATCGTCGATTGTCTCTACGATGGAGCCTTTACTTTCTTTCGGCACGCGCGCATCGAAACAACGAGTACGCACGGAACCGGGTGTACTCTCTCAGCCTCGGTTACCGCGCTGCTCGCGAAGGAAACACCGCTTCGCGAGGCAGTCTCAATTGCAATCGATTTTGTTCAGGAAGCGATTGCTTCCGCACCCCACTTGGGCAGCGGAAACGGCCCGCTAAATCACTTTGCCGGAAGTGCGGCGATGAACTCTCGAACGAGAGACTGAAACCCGGCCGCCGCTCGCGCCGTGACGTCGAGAACATCGGCGTGAAGCACAGGTGACCCGCCGACTCCCGATGCCGCGTTCGCAATACAGCTGATCCCAGCCACACACATTCCCATGGCGCGTGCGACAATGACTTCCGGGACCGTTGACATCCCAACAGCGTCGGCGCCGAGCCGCTCCAGCATCCTGACCTCCGCCTTTGTCTCGAACGATGGTCCGGGCAGCCACGCGTAAACTCCACTTTTGACCGAAAGTCCAAGGCGTCCAGCGCACGACTTCATCAATGCCCGAAGGTCTTCATCGTATGGTGCGGTCATGTCAGGAAAGCGCTCGTCCGTATCTTCGACCGGCCCGGTCAGTGGATTTACGCCTGTGAGATTCAGGTGGTCTTCGATCATCATCAGATCGCCCGCCTCGAGATCGCGGCGGATTCCACCAGCTGCGTTAGACGCGAAATAAGTTCTCGCTCCGAGTGCGTACATCACGCGTACCGGAAACGCAGCAAGCTGCGGAGAATGACCCTCGTACATGTGAAAGCGACCAGCCAATGCGACAACCCTTTTTCCCGCAATAAGTCCGCAGACTACCGAGCCCGCGTGGCCCATGACGGTCGCTGACGGAAAACCAGGAATCTCCGCGAACGGAATCGTGACCGCGTCCTCGATGTCTGATGCGAGTCCGCCGAGCCCCGACCCGAGCACGATGCCGATTTCCGGAACTTCTACGCCGGATTTCTCCCTGATCTGTTTTGCGGCCTGCTCCGCGGCCGTACGGCCAAAAGGGCTGGTCACGCCGCTTGCTCCCTCAGCGTTTCCATCTCGCCAGAGACCTCTTTGAGAAGCTTCACTCGCTCTTCCCACGGCAGGAACGCGCTCTCGAATCCATTCAGCGCGAGAGTGCAAAGCTCGTCGAAAGTGAAGTCAAGCTGTTTCGCTGCGTGGACGTATTCGTCTGTCAGGGTCGTTCCGCTCATCAGCCGGTTGTCGGTATTGAGGGACACGTTCATGCCGGCATCGAAATATCGGCGCAATGGATGTGACTGGTACGACTTGGCCGCGTGGGTCTGCACGTTCGAGGTAAGGCAGATCTCCAACCCGATTCGGCGGTCGTTTACGTATTGCGTGAGCTCTGGATCCTCGATCAATCGCGTCGCGTGACCAAGCCTGTTGGCTCCGCACGCGTGAACTGCATCGCGGACTGAGCGGGCGCCGTCTCCTTCGCCCGCATGGCAAGTGCACGCAAGATTGTATTTGCGCGCATAGGCAAAGGCCTCCGCGTGATCCGAGGCAGGATATCCGGCCTCGCCTCCCGCGAGATCAAATGCGACTACTCCCTTGCCCTTGTACGCCACCGCGAGCTTCGACAGCTCGAGAGATGTTTCTGGCGGAAGCTGCCTGAGAGAGCAGACAATCGACCGGGCAATGATCCCGTAGTCGCGCTCTGCGTGGGCAAGTCCGCGAATCTGCGCTTCAAGTGCTTCGCCCAGGTCGAGGGCACCACGACTGTTCAGGATTGGAGCATTTCGTACTTCTATATAACGAACGCCGTCGTTGGCGGCGTCCTCGCCGAGCTCGTAGGCAATCCGCTCAATCGCTTCCGCGGTCTGCATGACAGCGACCGTAACTTCGAAGCGCTTCAGATAATCTTCGAGCGACCTCGCGTCGCTCACCAGCATATACTCGCGAAGTGCGTCGGCCGAGTCTCGCGGCATCGCAACTTTGTATTCCCTGCCAAGATCGAGCAATGTATCGGGCCGCACCGACCCGTCGAGGTGACAATGCAGCTCCGCCTTTGGCAGAAGTCTCAGTTGTTCGGATGTCAGCATCAACGATGATATCGAATTAGGGGGCAAAGATGAAGCACACTCACGTCTTTGCCCCACATTTTCTATTGCGCTATGAAGATGCGGTTCTCGGATGGCGGCGTTAACGGAGATCTAAGGGTCTTGATGTAATTAATCACCGCATCGAGATCGACGACGTTGAGCGGTGTAAGGTGCGAGCCAGTGGGCGGCCCCATGTTACTCCCGCCCGTCGCCATGAAATTGTTCGTGACAACATTGTAAAAGGCGTTGTCATTGAGAGTACGCCCCGCGAGAAGTCGAAGCGACGTAATCCGGTGACCGCGAGGCAAGTCCGGATTGTACCCGATCGCCACACCGCTGACGTGAACCTGGAGCTCGTCCATTCCAACCAGCTTCTCGAGATATTCACGAACCTGTGCGCCCGTCATCCTCACGCGGTAGAGCGTATTTGCGAACGGCTGGATCTCGAACAGCGTTCCGTAGGTGATCTCGCCCGCGCGCAGATTGGCGCGAATGCCGCGGTTATTCATGATCGCAATGTCGCCCTTACCGGCCCATCGCTGCGCGTCCGCAATGAGATTGCCAAGCGGGTACTGACTGCCCTCTCTAGTGAGCGCGACGGCGACAGTAGATACTCTGCGATTGACAATCGAGGCAACGCGTTGAGACGCGCGATTGACGATAGAATCCACAGGTGCAAACGCCGTAAGCGACGATGTCGTAACGGATCGCACGTCCGAGACCGCAGGTCCAGAAGGCTTTCCGTCGTCGCCGAGCGGAATGTCTACGATATCGACCGCCTGCCCGCTCGATCTTGCCTGGACGATCGGAATCCCGTTCACATGCGTGTTGACCAGACTGTGAGTGTGTCCGCTGATGATCGCGTCGATCTTTTCGGTCACCTTCGCCGCGACGTCGAAGACCTCACCGGTGCAGGTCTCTACCCCATCCTTGATGTTGCAGAATCCGCCTTCGTGAGTGATCACTACGATCACGCTTGCACCGCGGGCGCGAAGGCTTTTCGCGTGTTGATCAATTACAGCTGCTGGATCGTCGAACCTGAACGCCTTGACGTTTGCCGGTAACGTGGACGTGGCGGTTTCGGGCGTAGTGATGCCAATGATTCCGACTTTGGTATTGCCTCGCGTAACAATCGTGTCGTCGCGAATCCACGGTACGTCACTGCCATCCTTGAACTTTACGTTGGCTCCCATGATCGCGAAATTCGCGTCGCGCATCCGCGCCCGCAGCGTGTCGGTGCCCCAATCGAATTCGTGATTGCCGAGGGCAGACGCTGCGTATCCCATCCGGTTGTAGTATTCGATCACAGGGCGCCCAAATGCGAGATTCGAAAGAGGTGTGCCCTGAAACAGGTCCCCGGCGTCGAGCAAAATCGATTGACATGGCACAGTGCATTCGGCTCTCGCCCTCTCGACAACCGCCGCAACATACGCCGCTCCGCCGCGCATCACGCCGTTCACATCGGACCTCGACTCGAGTGCTCCGTGGA
Organism: Gemmatimonadaceae bacterium; assembly: GCA_025357975.1. Taxonomy (GTDB): domain Bacteria; phylum Gemmatimonadota; class Gemmatimonadetes; order Gemmatimonadales; family Gemmatimonadaceae; genus UBA4720. Next base: position 7,368 of record JANYKY010000059.1, on the reverse strand, counting down.
AATCGTTCGTCGCGATGAGCCTGATGCGCGCACCGGTCATCGGGGCGACGCTGGACGATCTGCCGGGGTAAATCAGGCTCCAGTTCCGGGTGAAGTAGTCCGCCGCTGTGAGTTCCTTACGCCTCTGTACTTCATCTATCAGCAGCTGCCTGATTTCCTGTTGCTTGTCGTACACTACCGGTGCACCCTGGAGCATCGAGTAACCACCCCCACCCGTCTGCCGGTAGTTATTTATGGCCATCGTGAATGTATCGGCGTCCTGCACGGGGCGACCCTTGAATGTCAGGGATGTTACGCGTGCTCCGAAGGGCCTGTTGAGATCAAGAGTGTAGTCCACGCCGGACACGATGTCGAAGTTGTATCCGGGAATTTCAGGATTGGTGGCAGGCGCCGACCCCTGCATGCGGCCAGTATAAAAGCGACTGCTGAAATCGAGATATTCGCGCAGCTGTTTGCCGTTAATGCGAACGGCCCGAAGTGTATTGTCGTATGGATAGAGCTGCGCAATTTTCGCAACAGTGACATTCCCTGCTGGCAGTGCTGCGTCGAGCGTGAATGCGGCCGTCGAGGCGAGATCTGCCCCGGTTGCCTTGCGCTCCACTTCGAGAATGAAGTCGATGAGTGGTGTGTCTTTCAGGCGTGCCGAGTCGCCGCGCCACGCAACTCGCGTCGAGCCGATGATGTTGTTCGCATAGGCGAGCGTTGCTTTGTGCGTCGCATCCGTCACTGTGAGAACGCCGGCTTCTTCCGGATGGCGAGCGGCCTGAATGGTTTCTCCGCGCGAGGACGCGACTCTCCATGCACCTTTATTCCTTGCCAGTGACAAGTGAGCCACACCAACACTGGTCGCCCAGTTTTTCGGCTGCACGAGTAGAGTCGAGCCGATATGAAGGTCTTTTTGTTCCTTGTGCGAATGGCCGTAAATGATCAGGTCTATCCCAGGCACCTCTCGCGCAAGCCGCGCCGCGACATTTTCGCTTGGAAGCCCGGTGGTTACCGTGTCGTAGCTCGATGGCTCGTTAAGCCCTGAATGCACAGTGACGATGACAATGCTCGCGCCAGCGGCCCGAACTTCATCGGCCGCGGTGCGCACCGCCGGAACTATGTCGCCCAGTTTCAGGCGCCCTTTCACGTGCTCCGCGTCCCAGACCATCACGCCCGGTGTTGTGGCGCCAATTATTCCGATCCTTGCTCCCGCGCGCTCGACAATCACCCATGACTTGAAGGCATGACTTCCGTCCACCTTGTACGTATTCGCTGAAAGCATCGGAAAGTGTGCTTGTGACGCTGCACGCTCGAGGTAAGGAACACCGTAGTTGTACTCGTGGTTTCCAATTGCGGCAGCGTCATACCGCATTGAGTTCATCGCGGCGATGATCGGATTGGCTCGCGATCCGAAGTCCTTCATCGCGATGTAAGCGAACGGGTTTCCCTGAAGAAGATCCCCCGCGTCGATGAGCAGAACCCGCCCCGGATCGGCTCTCCTGACCGAGTCGACGATCGTCGCCGCTCGCGTCAGGCCCCGCGCCGACTCCGCCGAATCCGCGTAGTAATCCCAGGCGCGAACGCGGCCATGGACATCGGTCGTGCTCAGGACTACCAGCTCGCTCGCACCAGTTGAAGGTACTGGGTTCGGCGTTGTTGCGACCGGCGCCGAGCTGCAGGCGGCGATGACGATGCTGAGAGCAAGCAGGTGGGGGCGATTTCTCATATTTGTTTTTCAAGTGCTGGATTATCAGTCGAGAGGACTCCGTTTCTCGACTGTCGTAAGGTACCGAGAGCGCAAAAGGCGGGCGAGATCGTCCGTCACCTCGCTCAGCGAGTGCGGCCCCGTTATTCTTTGAAATGAGGAATTCCAGCGACGATGAACCAATGCTCGACGGTTACGTGCCTGCACTCGATGGTATTCGAGGGCTCGCAATCATCGTCGTCATGCTTGGCCATTTCGCTTACGGTTTTCAAGACACGACGCTGGCCGATACGGGTCTCAAGACCCTGATGCAAACCGGCTGGGCCGGTGTTGACCTCTTTTTTGTGCTGTCGGGCTTTCTGATCACCGGAATTCTGCTCGAGGCAAAGGGGGCTTCCTTTTATTTCAGGAATTTCTACGCGCGACGCGTCTTGAGGATATTCCCCGCGTACTACGCCTTCCTATTCTTGTTCTTCGTTGTATTTCCACGCGTTGTTCACCCGGATCCAGCAGGACCGTTTGGCGGATGGAACGCGGCCCAGTGGTGGTTCTGGGGTTACGCATCGAATTTCCAGATACTGTTTCCGGCGTGGCCGCGACCGCTTCCTCTGACCCATCTGTGGTCGCTTGCTGTAGAGGAGCAATTCTATCTGGTGTGGCCAGCAGTGGTTCTCTATGCGAGCCGGAAAGGGCTGACCAGGATTTGTGTTGCCTGCATGGTGCTGAGCGTTGCGCTTCGCGTCTGGATTCAGTTTTCCGGCATTAATCCAACAGCGGGCTACAGAATTACGCCGGCAAGGCTGGATACGCTTGCTACAGGCGCGATCCTGGCCGTGTTACTGCGAGATCCCGTGTGGTGGAACCGGCTCAGGGGTTACGCGAACCCGGCGATTGCAGTCGCGCTTGCCGCTCTGGTGGTGATTTCGATTCCGACCAGGTCGATGCTGCAAACCGGATTCATGATGCAGGCAGTGGGATACACGTTACTGGCCGTAATCGGTGGCAGCTTGATAGTGATTGCGGTTGACCGACGCGCGGCGGGCAGCTGGGTCGCGCGTTTTCTATCGAGCCCGGTGATGAAATTTTTCGGGAAGTACAGCTACGCGATGTACCTCATCCATTTCCCAATTGCATGGTTCTCCGAAAATCTGGGGTTCGGAGTTGCAAGATATCCGGCGATCGGTGGATCGCACATTTCAAGCGTTGTCGCTTTTTCCCTTGTCACAACTGCATTGACGGTGATTTGCGCGCTATTGAGCTGGAATCTTTTCGAGAAGCATTTCCTGCGGTTGAAGCGGTTTTTCCCCCGCGCGGACGAGCGAGTAGAGAGGAGGGTAACGTGCCCGCCCGACGAAGTTCTCAACATCACATTTTGACGAATTCCACAATCCCCCTTGTCCGGAGATTTAATCACCCCTAGTAATACCTGACCCAGGCGTGGCCCCGCCTCGCCACGTGCACCCAAACAGCAGCCGCCACCATTCCGATATGCGCTTCAGCAGGTATCAAATTGCGTTGGGCGCGGCGACCATCCTCATTCTTGTCGCAAGCTGCAAGGACATTGTTGCTCCGCCTGCGGTTGCGACGATCACAATCTCTGACAAAGCGCTCGACCTGGTTTCCGAGGAGACCGAACAACTGACCGCCACGCCGAGGGAATCGGCCGGCAATGCACTTGTGCGTACCATCGCGTGGTCCAGCTCAGCTCCCGAAGTTGCGACCGTTAACAATGGGCTCGTTACCGCGATCTCGACCGGCGCCGCGGTAATCACGGCATCGTCCGACGGTGTCACGGCTACAGCTGATGTCGTTGTCGATGACGGTGGACTTATCTCGCCGGCCGGAAATCTGATCAGCGTATTTGGCGGCAAAGTAGTGTTGCAAGTACCGGCCTCAGCTGTTTCGCAAGCGGCGCCAGCAATGCTGTCGGTGGCAGAATCTCCGCCGCCCAGTAGTCGCTTGCTTCCCGGGACCGCAATATCGCTTCGAATTCAGGCGCCGCTAACGCAAGCCGCAGTTCTTACGATGAAATACGATCCGGCTCTCGTTCTAGCGTCTCCGCAGTCCGGCCTCCGGATGTTCAAGGCCGAGGGATCGAGATGGCAGGCGCTGTCGGAGAGTGGGGTCGACCTGGACGCGAAGACGGTACATGGCCGCATTACGGATGCCGGTATTTATGCGATCCTGTTGCAGGCGGCGGTGGCGAAAATTGCGGTCAGTCCGGATTCGAAGACTGTAAAAGCTGGCGATACCCTGACCTTCAAGACGACGCTGCAGGACGCCGACGGAGCGGACCTCACGGATCGCCCGATCTCCTGGACAAGCTCGGCACCGGTAGTCGTTCAAGTCGACGCCGCATCCGGTGTTGCAGTGGCAAGATCGCCGGGAACCGCAGTAGTTACGGCACAAGCAGAAGGAAAGTCGGCCAATGCGGCTGTAACTGTTACTCCCGGAGACGCGACTCGAATTTCCATCCAGTCAGGTGACCAGCAAGTTGCCGATACGAGCGCCGCTGTGGCTATCGCGCCATCCGTAAAGGTCACCGATGGTCTCGGATTCAATGTCAGCGCTGTTACGGTGACATAGTGTCAGGAAACGGCTCGATAACTCCTGCGTCTGCCATCACCGATGCAAATGGAGTCGCTACCGCAACCAGATGGACGCTAGGATCACAGCGGGGCGCGAACTCGCTTACAGCGTCGATCGACGCGGCCCACTTTGTAACGTTCACGGCGACCGCAACCCAACCGCCAGCACCAGTCGCCAGCGTCTCGATCAGTCCATCAGGCCCAACAATATCAGCCGGCCAGTCCATCCAGTTTGCGGCCACCGTCAGGGACGCGGAAGGCAACGTTCTCGGCGGGCGCGCTTCCCGCTGGAGCGTCTCCGACGGCAGCGTGTTGAACATCGATCCATCGTCTGGACTGGCAACAGCGTTGCAGCCGGGCTCAGCGATTCTAACGGCAGTTGTCGAAGGAGCATCGGCCAGTACAACAGTGACGGTGACTCCAGGCGCTGCAACCCGCATTTTTGTTGTCGCCGGGGATCAACAAACCGCCGATACTGGCTCGGCCGTCTCGATCGCGCCGTCAATTCGCGTCAACGACAAACTTGGCTTCGCCATCGTTCGGGCAAGCGTGTCGTTCTCGATTACTGCGGGCGGTGGCTCGGTATCGCCTGCGACTGTTCTCACTGATGGCACCGGGACGGCAACCGTTAGCAGATGGGTGCTGGGCAAGGTCGCGGGCAATAACTCGCTAACCGCGACTGTTGCCGGGGCCGGGTCCGTCACGCTTACGGCGGTCGCCACTCAACCTGCGCCGCCGTCCGCACCGCCGCCAGCGCCGCCTCCGCCACCTGCACCTCCGGCGCCTACAGTCCGAATCGTCACGTTCGGGGATTCGAACACCGACGCGGGATACCCCGGAACAAGTCCGGTCTTCGCGGCGGTTTCATACGTCTCAAGTGATCCGGCGCGCGCGCCACCGGAGGCCCCAAATCATCCGACGCAACTCGCTGGCAAGATCGAGGCGAAATGGAGCGCAGTGCGTGCGAATCCCATCGTCGCCGTCAACCATGGCGTTTCGGGCACGCGCAGCGGCGGCGGACAGACAGGAGTCAACGCACCGAATGCGCGCTTCCAGGTAAACGGCGTCACTCGCTTTGAAGCAGAAGTTCTTGGCGCAGGATATCCCTGGAGCGGCGGAGAATTCGGCGACATGTACACGTCCGGCCCAATCCTCCGGCGAAAATCGTTCATCCCCGGCCCGCTCGATTTTGCATACGTATCAATCGGCACTAACGATTTTGCTGATAACCTCACGACCGATCAGTCAGTCGCCAATATTTCGTGGATGATCGACCGGTGGGTAGGGGCCGGACACTCCGCGGATCATCTCATCATCACGACGCTTGCGCCGCGCATTGCCTCCAACGGCCTCATACCCCCGCTGAATACTCGAATTCGCGCACTGGCATCGGCTCGGGGCGTAGGCCTCGTGGACATCTCGGCCCGTACATCTGATGACAACGGTGCGACGTGGCGAAGCAGCGCCGACAACATTGGTGATCTCATTCACTACAGCGAGCCGGTGCGGGACTGGATTGCCGACGGAGTCGTACGGTACATGCTGCAGCATTAGAGCACATCTCGGTGTGTCACGGAATCGTGACATGGATCGCGTTGACCGACTACCCCGCAAGCGCGAAGTTTAGGCATATGGAACAGCGCCCGACGCGCGGGGACCTCGTGCTGGTCGTTGATGATGAGCCGCACATTGTCGCTCTCGTCGCCTATCACCTCGCAAAATCCGGTTACCGCGTGGCAACCGCCACGGCTGGAGCTGACGCCCTCGAGCAAGCGAAGCGCGAGCGCCCTTCCCTGGTAATTCTGGATCTCATGCTCCCCGGGATCTCCGGATTCGAGGTCCTGAAGCTCATGCGGGCCGATGAAAACACCCGGGATATTGCGGTACTGATGCTCACTGCGCGACGCGATGAGCTGGACAGAATCGAAGGCCTCTCACTCGGCGCCGACGACTACCTGACGAAGCCCTTCAGTCCGCAAGAGCTCGTGCTCCGTGTAAAGGCGATATTGCGGCGAACTGGTCCCGTTGCGGCCGCTCGCGATATCATCTCAATTGGATCGCTGCAGATCGATCGCTCAGCGCACCGCGTAACAGTTGACGGGACGGAAGTAGACCTCACACCGACGGAGTTTCGTCTCCTACTCCTTCTCGCCGAACGGAAGGGGCGCGTTCAGGCGCGATCGCATCTGCTTCAGAGCGTCTGGGATGCGGCGCCTGACATACAAACGCGGACGGTGGACATGCACGTGCAGCGACTTCGTGCGAAGCTCGGAAGCGCCGGTGATCTGATCGAGACCGTGCGCGGCTTTGGATACCGATTCAATGACGAGGCAAGGCCCAGCGCGTGAAGCTGGCCCAGCGACTCGTTCTCTACGCGTTTCTGCTTATTGCAGTTCTTGTTGTTGTAATCGCCGGGATCGTGGACTACGGCCTGCGCAGAAACATCGCCGATGAGATAACACAGAACCTCGCTCGCGAGGCGAGACTGGTCGCACTGCAGTGGACGCCGGACCGTAACGCAGATTCGCTGGCAAACGCAGCGGGAGAAGCTCTCGAACAGAGAGTCACGCTGATTGACTCTTCAGGCGTGGTCGTCGGAGACTCGAAGTTCGACGGCCAGAATCTGAGAAACCTCCAGAATCACTCCAATCGGCCCGAAGTTATTGAAGCTCACCTGCGTGGGGTTGGAACGGTGCGCAGGCAGAGTCCTTCGCGCGGAGACGAGGAGATCTACGTTGCTGTCAGGTCCGGAACGCGAGTCGCGCGCGTCTCCGTCAGCACGCGGGTCGTCGATGCAATCTTCGAAACTGCGCGACGCAATATTCTCCTCGCAGGATTCGTCGCACTGGCGGGTGCTCTCCTCATCGCCTACCTCTTCGCGCGAAACGTATCGCGACCGATCGTCGAGCTCCGCAACGTCGCTCACTCGCTCGCCGCGCGTGATTTTCAGGATCGCCCCTTAATCAGCGCACCCGGGGAAGTCGGCGAGCTGGCTTACTCTCTCCATCGATTGTCCATGCAGCTCGAGACACTCGAGAAGATGCGCCGCGATTTCGTCGCGAACGTGTCGCACGAGCTTCGCACACCGCT